>JBCCKB010000031.1:0-15866 GCA_039027595.1 Pseudomonadota bacterium
CGCCGCGAACCGCGGTCGCGGTGATCCCGAGGTCTGCGTCATCGGCTTCGAGGAGCGTTACAGTTTCGTGGCTCGACCGCGACAGAAAAACGAGCTCGGAGCCGGGCATCACGCGCGCGAGCTCCGATGCAAGCGGGGGAATGACGGCAACGTCCAAGTCCTCGATGCTCGAAATCACGAGCCGCCGAACCCAACTGCCCGGATCGCGCGACCATATCTCGGTGACCCCGCGATTCAGCGCGCCAAGAGCCTCGTCGACCCGTCCTAGGAAAACCTGGCCCGCGGGCGTCAGCCGCATCGGACGTTTACTATGGTCGATAAGAGCGATTCCCACTGCGTCTTCGAGGGCGCCCAGATGTTGTGAAGCCGTACTGATCGATAGGCCAAGACGCTGCGCGGCCTGCTGAACCGAACCGCTTGACGCAACGACCCGAAAGACCTCCAACCATCTCAAGCTCAGCTTGGCGCGCTCCAAGAACGTGTCTCCGGCAGTCTCAAGGCAGCGCCTCAGAGTTTTGATTTACTCAAAGGTATGACCAAACGGGCCGGTCGACAACTCGCGGGGGCCCGTGGCCAAGGGACGGCCCGCGCCAATACGGGTCAAGCTCGAAGACGCGCGTTGCCGGGATCGTAAACGCAAGGGGCGTGGCACCGCGCGGCGCGATCCTCGCCAAAGATCCGGACGGCGCAGGCGCCGCCGATCTCCAGGGTTCCGTGGCGGACATAGCCAAGCGTTATAAGCTTGCCCGTTCGGTAGCCCATCGTCGCAGAGGTCACGTAGCCGATGGGAGCGCCATCTTTCAGGATTGGATCGGATGGGAGGGGTTCTGGGCCGTGCTCAGCAATCTCCAGTCCGACGAACGTCCAATCAGGCGTGGTTTTGGACTGACGCTCGACCGCGTCGCGACCGATAAAGTCCCCCTTTGCCAGATCGGTGAAGCGACCGAGGCCCGCGTCAAAAAGCGTATACTCGGTTCCGAAATCCGTGTCCCAGCCGTGATAGCCCTTTTCGATCCGCATTGCATTCAGTGCATAGGATCCGAAATGGGCGATCCCAGATGCCGTTCCAGCTTCACAAAGCGCCGCATGGACCACGGCCAGATCACGCGACGCCAGGTGCAGTTCCCACCCCAGCTCGCCCACATAGGAGACCCTAAGTGCTGTGACCGAGCAGCCCGCCACGCTGATTTCACGGACGCTCATCCACGGCGCGGCCTCCGCCGAGAGCGGGGCCTTGGTCAGTTCCGAGAGGACAGCCCGCGACTTGGGCCCCATCAGAAGGAGCGCAGCGTCATGGTCATATCCCGCCAGAAGAGAAACCCCGTTGTGCGGAAGATGGGCAGAAAGCCAGTCAAAGTCGCGGTCGATGGCGAGCGTCGGGCCACAAAGCAAGAAGCGCTTCTCCGAGAGCCGCGCGATCGTTGCTTCCGACCAAATCCGACCGTTCGGGGTCAACATGTATGACAGCCGAACACGCCCCAAATCGGGAACCGGCCCGCAAAAGACCCTTGACACAAACGCGGCCGCGTCCGGCCCCTCCACCACGAACTTCGTGAAACCGCCATGGTCCATGATCCCCACACGGTCGCGCACCGCCTCGCACTCCGAGCGCACCGGCGCCTGCCAGGGTTCACGCTGAAAGCTCAGCGGCTCGTTGTCCCGCGCACCATCTTGCGAAAACCACGCGGCTCGCTCCCAACCGCCGATCTGGGTCATAACGGCGCCCGCCGCGCGCAAGGTGTGGTCCAGAGGCGTCTGGTTCACCGGTCTGGCGGATGTCATAAGCCGGTGGGGATACGGAATGGCGTACTGCAAACCGTAGTGTTCGGCAGCCCGAAGCGCGGCGTACTCAGGAGTGGCCCAATTGCCAAAGCGCCTGGGGTCCCAGGACGAAAGATCCCACTCGGTCTCACCATGCGTGAGCCATTCGGCAATCGCCTTGCCGATCGCCGCGGAATGGGTAATCCCGATCTGAACCCCTGTGGCCATGTAGAAATCTCGCACCCCATGCGCCGGACCTACGAGCGGCAATGCATCGGGTGCATAGGGAATAGGACCATTCACAAAGCGTTTCGCGCCCGCCTCGCCCAACAAGGGCACCTGGGACAGCGCAGCTTCAAAGACGGGGAGCATCGCCTCGATATCGTCGGGAAATAGCTGATGATCAAAGTCGCGCGGTACGCCGTCGTGCCAGACAGCCTGGCCTTCATGGGCATAGGAGCCCAAAAGGAAGGCATCGCGCTCGCGGCGCAGGTAAAACCCCAAGTCGGGGTCACGGATCAGAGGGAAGAGACTCGGATCCTCTGCAAGAGCTGGAATGCTGTCCGTGACCATGTACTGGTGCATGAGCGTGGCAACAGGCGCCTTTAGCCCCGCGAATGCGGCGATCTCGGCGCCGCTCGAGCCCGCCGCGTTGACCACGCTGCCCGCCACCACGGGGCCTTTGTCGGTCTCAACGGTCCAGCCGCCCCCGCTCCGCGCCCGGAGACCCTCGACCCGCGTATGCCGCGCAATCTGTGCACCCAAGGCTCGGGCGTGATGCGCAAGCGCCTGGGTGAGCTGGCTTGGGTCGATATCGCCTTCGTAGGGATCATGGATTCCGCCAAGAACGCTGTCGTCTCGGCGCCAATGCGGGTGAAGTCGGGAAATCTCCGTCGGCCCGATGACCGGCAGATCGAACCCCGCGACCAGTCCGACGCCAGACAGATGATGAAAAAGATCCATTCGCTCCTTGCTATGGGCGGGCCAAATGGCCCCGGTATGACGATAGGTGATCGGTGCGTCGGGATGGCCCGCGAGGCGCTTGTAGAGCGCCCAAGCGTAATTCCCAGCCCGCATACCAAGCCACGAATTTGCATAAGTCGGTATGTTGCCCGCTGCGTGCCAGGTCGACCCCGCAGTCAGTTCGCCCTTCTCGATCAGCAAGGTTTCCGTGATCCCGGCTTCCGCCAGGTGCCACAGGATAGCCGCTCCGACAGCGCCACCTCCGATCACAACAACCTCGGCCGCATCCCGCACTCAATACGCCTCCAAAAGCCGACCGTACCCAGGCAGCGGATCATCAATACCGATGCAGCGCAGAGCCTGCCAATACACTGCGGCGTTGCAGGCGACGACAGGACGTTCGTGCTGGGCTTCCAACTCCTCGATAACCGCAATCACAGGAAGAGCGGTGCCGACTTGGAGTATCGCATCCGACGGTACTTCCGCGACCCGGGCGAAGACCTCCCGGACCGTCTCCGTAGGGGTCTCACAAATTGCCGGCAAGGACGGCGCCCGGGTCCCCTCAATTGCCACCACTTCAAAGCCCTCCGCCTCCGTATTGGCGCGAACCACGGCATCCACGTCAGGCGAAAAGGGGGTAACCACGCCAATCTTGCGCGCGCCCAGCGCGCGAAGCGCGGCGTAGTTTGCGCCCGAGGCGCCCAGTACCGGCACGCCAAGTGCCACTTCTATCTCTGCGCAGCGCGCGGCGAGCTTCGTTGGCCCTCCCGGCCCTGCATCGGTTGTGAGACCAATTGCAATCGCTTGCGGTCCACAATCCATGAGCTTCGCCGCCTCATCGGGAAGATCTTCTGACACCGCGGCGCCACCTAAACGAAACCGTTGCATTTGATTGGTCACGCCCTTTGGCCGTAAAAGCTCGAGCTCGGGCTGGACCACCGTGTTCATTGCCGGTGTCATCACGCCGATGATTGCACGCGGGGCCAGGGTATCAGCCATCGGCAGTCTCCTTAAGCCACGCCGCGAGGCCCGACATCCCACCGATATAAATCTCGTCACCGACCACTTTGTCCATCTCAGCCCGGTCGGTCTCCGCGCAGTCGAATGTGCTCTCCCAGATCCCCAGCGTTTGGTCCGTCGCCGTGATCGGGAGAAACCGGTGGGTTGAAATATAACCCGAAACCGGAAGCGGCCCCTCGACAATGTCGTAGGTGTAGGCATGCTCCAAGTCGGAATGGCCAACAAGTGTTTCGCGAAAAATACTGCCGTCTTGGGCATCGAGGCGACGAAGCGCGCCCACCTCGGTCGACCGTCCGGTCTCAAGGCGCGCGGACGCAACCCCGGGGTTCCAGGCCGCGACGCCGTCGAAGGCGCGGACGGCAGACCAGACCCGCTCGATTGGCGCGTCTATGATCATACTTCGAAAGACGTGCATGTTTGACCTCTCACTCGGGCAAATGGATCGGAAAGCGCGCGCGTATCGCGCGTTCGTTTTCAAGCGCTAGATGGTCCGACATCTCGCTCGACAGGATGTCCGAGGCACGGGTGCAGGCGCGCTCCCAGATCGAGTGCCCGCCCGCAGCGAGCCAATCATCCACGCTTCGCCGGTCGCCCAACGCCGGGTAGACAAAATCTGATCTCATGCGTCGAAACGTCTCCGCCTCGGCCAGGTAGTGACCTTCTCCCGTGACCACGCGCTCAATCGCCTCGAGGTCGATCAAGGCGTCGGCGGCATCTATCCCCTCGACCGAGCGCAGGATCGCGCCACACATGTCATCGTCGATCAACAACGCCTCTGGGCTCGCAACCATGATCGAGCCCAGCATTCCGACCGATAGATTGATCATGTCGGCCCCCGCCTGGGCCGCAAGCGCCACCGTGTAGCCCTTCTCATAACCCGCTTGGGCATCGGCAATCTTGGCATCCGTCATTCCCGCCGACACAGTCGAGGGAAGGCCAAGTCCTGCGAGCAGTTGCGCGGCAGCGGCACTGGCGATCGCTCCCTCACCACTTCCCCCTGCCATGGCACCTGTCCGAAGGTCGGACACAAAGGGCATCAGTGCATAGATACACGGCGCGCCCGGAGCAATCATGTCGACCAGAACGAGGCCTGCCAGGCACTCCGCAAGCCCTTGTGCCAGGGCACCAGCCAGAGTGACGGGGCTCGTTGCCCCAACCTGACCAGCTGAACAGATCTGAGGCACCATTCCGGCCGAAAGCGCGGCAGCCAGCGTCTCCACGCCCTCGGACGCGAAGGCCAGCGGAGGCACGGCATGGACAATCACGGCCATCGCGAAGGGACGCTCCCGGAAACAAACACCTCCGCCCAGTGCCATGTCAAAGAGCTCTACGACCGGCGCAACGTGGTCGGGACTGGAAAAGCTCACGCCAATTGGTTTCGACGTCGCCTTTAGACACGCGAACGCCGTGTTTAGATCAAGTGATAGACCGTCCGGCATGTCCCGTGCCACAAGCGGGCGGACGCCGTAGGCGATATGCGGCGCCGCATCCAGAAGCCGCATTATGTCAAAGAGATCGCCAAGGCTGCTGTCACGATACTCCATGGAATGCGCGTCAAGAACCTGGACTGCGGCGCCGCCGGTTCCGATGTGAACGCCAGCCCCGCCAATCTCGAGCGAAGAGCCCCCTGAAAAGCCCGGTAGGCTCACTCTGCAAGGGGCCCGAGCCCGGGCCGCATCGACAAGCGCCGGCGGGAAGCAAATCCGTCCATCGCCCCTTAGCACTGCCCCGTGCCGACGGGCGCGCGCGACGAAGTGTTCGGGGAGATTTGACATCCCAATCGTCTCGAGGATCGTGTAGGCAGCCCGCTCGATCCGCGCGAGATCCATCTCGGAACACGGTGTGAACCGCCCACCGAGCGGCGTGACACGGCGGGACGAAGCGGACGCCGCGACACCGTTCTCCGCTCGTGTTCTTGCCCTTCTACGCGCCATGATTCCCCGACGAACTCGCGTCACTTTAGCTGAGACGACGCGCCTGTCTGCACCGAATTACACTTTAATCGGGGTGGCTTCATGGGCACTGCTTGGTGGTCTCGAAACGTCTGCGCCCGTGACCTCAGCCAAGCTCAAGCGAAGCAACGGCGTAGAACTCAGAGCGCGTGTTCGGCGCGGGACCTTTATACATTCTGGCGGTGTTGAATCCCGGGACTAGTCCGCGGCGAAGGCAAAGCTCGGCTAAGCCGTTTGACCCAGCCGGAACGTCAACCGTTACCTTAGGGCCAAAGATCTTGGCGGCGTGACAAAGCAGATCATCGGCCGTTTGAGCATCGCTGGCCAATAGCGGTCCAACTTTGGCGCCATCAACGCATCCCCTAACGGTGGCGGCACCCGATATCCGACCATCGATTTCGCGCAGGTAGGTCACGCGGCTGGACGCACCCGCAAACCACGTCTCTAGATAGTTTGCTTTTCGATACCCTGAGGCGAATGCCTCCATCTCAATGAGTTCCGGCACATCGCGCGGAGTGGCCGGGCGCAAGTCGCCCACACCTTTCGGGGCGGGTGCGCCGGCAAAGCGTGTTGTACCGCTGGCGTGTACAAAGTGTGATTTCTCATAGTTCGCTTGCTGCTCTGGCACGCCATCGAGCCCGACAACGCGCCCGCCTGCGTGCTTGAGAGCGTGTTGCCAAAGGCGATAGCCAATGCCACGGCCCCGATACTCGGGACGCATGATGTAAAGACCGAGAAACGCAAACGCCTCATTATGATTTACAACGGATATCGACCCGACCGGCAATTCGCCGTCTGTGGCCAGGAAGAACCCCTCCGGATCGGCCGAAAGGAACGCGCGCGCATCGTCACGACCAGGGTTCCAACCCTCGGCGGCCGCCCAGCCGAGGACAAGCTCAAGTTCATCCAAGTTCGCCTGCCGGAACGCGATCATCCCGTGAGCGCGTCCCTCAGCGACACGGCCTTTTCCGGTACGTCGCGCAGGTCCAGCTGCGACACAAGATCCAGGAGATGGCCCTTCATCAACTCCTCGGCAGCTCGTCCATCATGGCGCGCGAACGCGTCGACAAGCGCGTGATGGGCATGGCTTTCGCACAATGCGGTCCGACGGCGCCAATAGAGCGCGATCACCAATGACGAGCGCGAGACGAGCTGACGGATAAAGACCTCGATGGTGCGCTGATTGGCGATCCGGGCAATTTCCACATGAAAGTGGCCCGAGAGCTTCAGCGCTTTTCCAGCCTCGCCCGCGTCCAGCGCCGAGTGCTCGCGTTTAATGTGAGCTTCCAAGGAGGCAACATCGCGAGCTGTTATGCGTTCGGCCGCCGCCCTCGCGGTTTGAGGCTCCAAAAGCGCGCGAGCCTCAAAGACCTCGCGCGCGTCCTTGACCGATGGTTTCGCCACAAACGCACCGCGGTTGCGCTCAATGGATACCAATCCGCCGTGGGCCATCGACCTGAGAGCCTGGCGCACCAATGTCCTGCTGACACCAAATACTTCTCCCACCTCGTCTTCGCTGAGTTTCATACCTGGCAAAACACGATGTTCGTGAACCGCGTTGGTCAGCCGCGTCACGATGTCCTCCGCGGTGTAGCCAGCGGGCGACGTTACGTTACTCATTAAGAGCCTCCTTGCAGGAGAGCTTTGGCAGACGACCATCGAACCGGCAAGGATCTCGCCATACCCCCTCAAAATCGTATACAATCACTGCCCATTTTATGAACAAGTTACGGTCTTGGCGCCTTCGGTTCTGGCATTAGCGCGTAACAGTCGCACCGCACGGCGAATAGGTCTCCATAAACGTCTTACCTTGCGCAACGCTCGTCGCGTGCCAGGGGGCTGACATGTCGCGCGACCTTGATCTGGAATTCGTCGGACTGACCAAAACCTACGGAGACACAGTCGCCGTTGACACGGTGAGCTATCACTTCGACGCGGGCACATATGCCTGTCTGTTGGGACCTTCCGGGTGTGGGAAGTCATCAACGCTTAGGATGGTCGCAGGCCATGAAACTGTCTCGGACGGCTCCGTTCTCTTGGGAGGTCGCGATATCTCGCATTTGCCGCCCGCGAAACGCGGCACCGCGATGATGTTCCAAAACTATGCGCTGTTTCCGCACCTGTCAGTCGTCGACAACGTCGCGTTCAGCCTAAAGATGCGAGGGATCGGCGCAGAGACCCGCCGCAAGCGCGCCATGTCTCTTCTTGAACTCGTCGACATGCAAGATTTTTCAGCCAGGATGCCCGCTCAGCTCTCGGGCGGCCAACAGCAGCGGGTGGCGCTTGCGCGCGCGCTGATCACGGAACCCGAGGTGCTGTTGCTGGATGAGCCGCTTTCCGCGCTTGATCCGTTCCTTAGGATTCGGATGCGGTCCGAATTGAAGCGCCTCCAACGCGAGCTTGGCATCACGTTCTTGCATGTCACCCACGGACAAGACGAAGCCTTGGCCCTCGCTGACGAAATTGTCGTCATGAACGAGGCCCGCATTGAGCAGGCTGGCCGCACCCGCGAGGTTTTTGACGCGCCCAAGACCGCGTTCGTGGCGCGGTTTCTGGGATCGCACAATGTGATTGCTCTGCCTGAGGGCAAAATTGCTGTCCGCTCCGACGCGCTCCGAGTGAATGCCCCGGACGGGGCGAGGCTCCAAGGTCGGATCACGAACATTGAGTACCAGGGGACCCATGTGGCCTTAACCGCCCGTGTGGCTGGCGACCAAGACATAACGGCAATGCTCACGGATAAGGACTATTTTGGCGCCCCCAAGAGTCTAGGCGACGCCATCGGGCTTGATTGGGATGGGCAGTCTTCCCACGCGCTCGCAACCTGATGCACCACAGACCCTCAAAACAAACAGGGAGACGAACATGACAACGATTCCGAAGATCCGCTATTCCCGGCGAAGTTTTCTCAAGACCGGTACGGCCGCCGCCGGAGCTTCGCTGGCCGCACCGATGGTTTGGAGCCAGGCAATAAAGGATGTCACGCTCCGCCAATTCGGCACCGGCGTGTCGAACCTCAACGAGGTCGCCGACAAGGTGAAGGAGGATCTTGGCTTCACACTTGAGATGACGGCGCTTGACTCCGACAGTGTGACACAGCGCGCCGCGACCCAGCCGGACAGTTTCGATATTGCCGATATCGAGTACTGGATCTGCAAAAAGGTGTGGCCCACCGGCAATCTCCAGGCGATGGACACCTCCAAGATCGACAACTACGACAAGATCGTGGGCATATTCCGCGACGGCAAGCTGACGCCGGAAAGCGTTATCGCTCAAGGTACAGCTCCCCACTCAGTGGGCTTTGTCGAAGGTGTGGACGGCAGGGAGTTTGTCGACACGGAATCGGGCTGGATGACACTGATCCCAACGATCTACAACGCCGATACCCTGGGTATTCGCCCTGATCTGATTGGCCGGCCAATCTCGAACTGGTCAGAACTCTTGAACCCGGAGTTCAAGGGCAAGGCCTCAATTCTCGATATCTCCTCGATTGGGATCATGGACATGGCGATGGTCGTTGAGTCCATGGGCGAGTACACCTATCCCGACAAGGGGAACATGACCCAGGAAGAGATTGACCTGACGCTCGGCATCTTTACGGAGGCCAAGAACGCCGGTCAGTTCCGAGCCTTCTGGAAGACCTTCGATGAAAGCGTGAACCTCATGGCCTCGGGCGAGGTTGTGATCCAGTCGATGTGGTCGCCCGCGATCACCGCTGTAAGGAGCCAAGGCATTCCATGCGTCTACCAGCCGCTTGAAGAGGGATATCGCAGTTGGGGCGGCGGCATTGGCTTGTCGAAGTCCTTGTCGGGCATCGAACTGGACGCGGCCTATGAGTACATCAACTGGTATCTGTCGGGCTGGGTTGGCGGCTTCTTGATGCGCCAGGGCTATTACTCGGCGGTACCCGAGACATCGAAAGAATTCATGAGCGCCGACGAGTGGGGCTTCTGGTTCGAAGGCAAAGCGGCCGAGGGCGACATTACCAATCCGTTCGGTGATGTGATGGAGAAAGCCGGGGCCGTGCGCGATGGCGGCTCCTTCTTCGACCGAATGGGCGCCGTTGCCTGCTGGAACGCGGTCATGGATGAAAATCAGTACATGGTCCGGAAATGGAACGAGTTCATCGCGGCCTAGCAAGCGGGCGATGATCTAGCGCGCCCCGGCCATCCTCCCGAGCCGGGGCGCCTCCCACTCTTCTATAGGCCACCATGACCGAGCAGACGATCTCCCCAGCCGGGATCAACACCTCAGACCCCCCGGACGTACCGACCAAAACCCTGTCACGGAACGTATCGGGATGGCTTTTGGCCCTGCCACTTGGCGCGGTGCTCTTGGTGTTTTTGGTGGCACCAATCTGCATGATCTTGGTTGTTAGCTTCTGGGGCGCCACGGAATATTCGATCTACCCCGCCTTCCAATTCGACAACTACAGCTTTCTCCTTGGCTCCGACGTCACCTACCGAGTGTTCCTGAACACCTTGAAATATGCGGTGATCACCTGGGCCCTCACACTGTTGATCGGGTTCACGGTCGCCTATTTTCTGGCGTTCCACGTGCGCACACTGACCTGGCAGATCGCCCTCTTTTTGTTGTGCACGATCCCGTTCTGGACCTCGAATATCATTCGCATGATCTCGTGGATCCCGTTTCTGGGGCGCAACGGCCTCGCCAATTCAACTCTGATCTCATGGGGCGTGATTGACGAGCCGCTGGAGTGGCTCCTCTTCAGCGATTTCAGCGTGATACTGGCCTTTGTTCACCTGTACACACTGTTCATGGTGGTCCCGATTTTCAACACAATGATGCGGATCGACAAATCCCTCATCGAGGCCGCCACCGACGCCGGAGCCTCGGGATGGCAGACGCTTTGGCATGTGATTGTTCCACTAACCAAGCCTGGGATCATGATTGGAACGATCTTTGTTGTCACGCTCGTTATGGGGGACTTCATCACGGTGCGGTTCATGAGCGGATCGCAATCGGCCAATGTGGGCCGGATGATCCAGAACGATATCGGGCTGTTGCAGTATCCCTCCGCAAGCGCCACGGCCGTGATCCTGTTGATCACCGTGTTGATGGTCATCGGGATCCTATTGCGCTTCGTCGATATTCGAAAGGAGCTGTGATGGAGCCCCGACCGCGCTCTTTCTATTTTCTCGCGGCGTTCTTCACGCTGTTCTTGCTCTTTCTATACGGACCGACAGTCACGATCGCGATCCTGTCCTTCCAGGGCCCGGGTGGCGGGCTGACTTTTCCGATGCGCGGCGTGTCCTTCCATTGGTTCCGAGACCTTTTCGAGCAGCAGGCGGTAGGTGACATCTGGGGATCGTTCAGGCGCTCATTTGCTTTGGGGCTCATGGTCATGGTCACAACCGTCGTGGTTTCTGTCATGGGTGGGCTTGCCTTTCGTAAGCATTTCGCGGGATCGAGCGTCCTGTTTTACCTCATCATTACGTCGCTCGTGATCCCCTCTATCTTGGTCTCGCTCGGGGTTGGCCTGATCTGGTCACAGACAGGGCTGCCAGTTCATTGGTCAACGTCTGGGTTTGGGGCTCAACTTACCTGGACCCTTCCGTTTGGCCTCCTGATTATGCTCGCGGTCTTCAACCGGTTTGATCCGAGCTTTGAAGAAGCCGCCCGAGATCTTGGCGCTTCACCCTGGCAAACTATCCGCCATGTCGTGCTGCCGATCATCGCGCCATCCCTTATTGGCGTGGCGCTTTTCGGGTTTACCCTTAGCTACGACGAATTTGCGCGAACGCTTTTGACCGCGGGAAGTCACAACACCCTTCCCTTGGAGATCTTCGGCATGACAACAAATGTGACGACGCCGGTGATCTTCGCGCTTGGCACGCTCACAACCGCATTTTCGTTCCTCGTCATTGGGTGTTTCCTGCTGTTCGCCTGGTTCACGAACCGTCGACGCGAGAAACAGGGGTCTGATGCCGGTCAAGGAATGGTCTAACCCGCGTGACAATTATCATCATAAATCCCAACAGCACGCGCTCAATGACAGATGCAATGGTCGAAACGGCACAGCGTGCGGCGCCAGATCTGACATTCGAGGGATGGACATCGCAAAACGCTCCACCAGCGATCCAAGGCCGCGAAGATGGTCTCGCCGCCACTCCGATGCTCCTTGAGTTGGCCGAAAAGGCCGCTCGAGACGGTGTTGGTGGTATCGTGATTGGCTGCTTTGACGATACGGCCCTTGCCGAGGCCGCGCGCCAAAAGCCGTGCCCCGTAATTGGAATTGGTCAGGCGGCCTACTACGCCTGCGCCCTGCGACAGCGGCGTTTTAGCGTCGTCACAACCCTGTCGGTCTCCGTACCGGTCATCGAGGCCAACATCCAACACCTGGGCCTGGCAGGGCATCTTGGCAGGGTGCGGGCGTCGGGTGTTCCCGTTTTGGATCTCGACACGGCCCCTTCCTCGGCCGAAGCCCTCGTCATGCGGGAAACACGGGCGGCGGTTCAGGCGGACGGGATTGATGCGGTCATCCTGGGCTGCGCTGGTATGGTCCATGTGATCGATGCCGTTGGTGCCTCGGTACCGGTTCCGGTGGTCGATCCCGTCGCGGAAGCAGCGCGTGCCATGATGTGGCTGACCGCCTAGGGCGAGCCGCACGTGATCCTGAAGTCGCACCGGAACACCATGTGTCTTGCGCGCTTCGCGATCACAGAAGGCCTCAGCGTGGAGCTAAAGGCCTGACCCGGGACGCGGACAGCTTTTGCGCGGCAGATTAATCATCGCCCAAGGAAACACGTTGTTTGGCGCAGCAGCATCCAGAGCTCACAGCCAACCCTTTCTTACGAGGTCGCATCCCTCAGCTCTGGGAAGTACAGAACGACTGACGTGCCCCTGGCTGGTGCGCTGGTGATCGAGATTGCCCCTCCAGCTCCGGAAACGATCGCCTCGACCATGGCGAGACCGAGCCCGGATCCTTCGCCACGATAGCGTGTCGTTACGTAAGGGTGAAATGCGCGCCTGAGAATGTCGGACGACATCCCACGCCCCGTATCGGAAACCGTCACCGCGATGTAGTCTCCTTCAGGAATTGGTGTTCCAAAGCGGTCTTTGACGTTGCCACGGCAGACTGACCGAGCAACCTCGATGCGAAGCCGCCCGCCAAGTGGCATCGCATCGCGTGCATTCTGCGCTAGGTTTCGCACCGCCACCTCGAATAGGTTTGGGTCAGCGACTATACAGTAAGGCTCTGCACCGTGGTCAATGTGAGTGACGACGTTGGCAGGGAACGTGCGTCGAAGCTCTTCGCTCAGTGATGTCAGTATCGGACCGACGAGCATCTCGCGGGGGTCACCCTGGCGGTTGCAGCCGATTAATCCCAGCCTGCGATTTAGATCCTTCATGCGCTTAGTTGCCTGATGTGCATCGACTAACAGGGGTCGAAACTCCGATGTGACACTCGCAGGATCGATGAGGTCGATATTGCCCGCCACAGTCTCCAGCAGGTTTCCAAAGTCGTGGGAAAGGCCGGTCGCAAGGTCTTCAAGCTTGGCATCAGCGGTCATGTACGGGCCGGTATCGGGGTTTGCGTTCTCGAGGGTCTTAGAAGCACTGCTCGCGTCCAAAAGAAGACCGCACCAAGTGTGCTCTCCTGACACACCCAATTTGTGCCTTCCCACGCCCCAAAGCGTTTTGGTCAAACCATCTGGTGTCGTGATTCTCCAGTGGTGGCACCACGTCGCCTGGGATGTCATCGACGCCAGGATTGCAGCCCGTAGGGTTCTGCGGTCCTGCGGATGCACCATCGTCCAGAAATGCTTGACCCCGATCTCTTCTGTTGAATAACCCCAAATGTCCCGCCACGCGTTATCTGGGGCGTCGACGACCGGTCTCCCGCCTTGGCCGATCGTGACCCGGACCCAGACCAGACCTATTTCGTCGAAACTGTTCGCGGGCGTCAGCGCTGGCTTCCCCCGGAGCGACCGGTGGGACGTCGCAAATAGATAGCCAGCCAGACCTCCCACAATCAGGGCGGTCGACACGATACCGGTCATCTCCCCGTGACCGAAGGCTAGCATGTACGTGAAAGGCGGCAAATTGGCCCCGGTGATCAAAGTGATTTGGACAATCCGATTTGCGATCAAAAATCACGCGACCGACGCGAGGATGATATCTCTGTATACACATTGACGCCAAGCAAAAATTGTCGACAATCGATTGTTCGGCGTCGCGCGCTGAAGATCGCTAAGACAGAGTTTGGGGACGCGTTCAGCTATTTTACGTTTCAGTAGAGCCTTGATTTATGCAGCGGATCTCCTTGAAATTGCAAAGAGAGCAATTGCCGAATGGTTGTATCGTTGATAGGTTTTCCCGGGAGGGGAGTACGGATGCGCCCGCAGTTTACAGGCACGTTTATGGCGCCAGCGACGCCAAAAATACTTGCGGTCGATGACGACCCGCATGTCCGTCGCCTGCTGTCACGACAGCTCTCGCTGTTAGGCTGCGAGGCGGAGTTCGCCGAGAACGCCAGCGGTTTTCTTGCGCGACTATCGCAGCCGGACTCAGTCTATGACCTCGCGATTATCGACATCAACCTTCCGGGTGTGGATGGTCGTGAAATCATCACGTGGATGCGTGAGAGTGATTTGAGTTCCATTCGGTGCCTGCCGATCGTGATTATCACCGGCTTTCTCGAGTGGATACCTTCAAGCTTCCTCAGCGAAAACGGGCGTTGCCGCATCTTGACCAAACCTTACTCCCATTCCGATCTCAAGCACTGCATCGCCGAGTGCGCGGGCCGTGTGAACTAGGAAATTCGTTGGGCATCAACACAGTCACGACATGTCTCCAACCGGAGGCGTTGTCACAGGGGTTTGGCCAATTCGCCCCCAACGCGAACCAGCGGAACGGGCAGATCATCGAGGTTCGCGGGGATCTAAGATCTAACAGGCCTTCAGGCACCTTGCCAATCTGAGCTCCGAAAACTGAGTTTCCGGGTCATGTCGCCCGGGCCGTCTCGCCTACCGAATTCGCTGGACTTGGACTGGAACACGGGATTTAGGTTCGCGCGGGTCCCAAGTTCGCACGATGGGGCTTAGTGGCCGGACCTACTGAAAAAATCATATATTTTCTGAAGGATAGATAGCACGGCAAAAACACCGGCTGCCCAGATCAAAAGCTCGAATGGAGCGAAGTCGGAGCCACGGAGCCATTGCCCAACGTATCCTCCTTGCGGCCTAAGACCGTAGAACTCGTCGCGTCCCCAAAGCCTGAACTCCCAAAACCGCGAGATGTAATAGAGGCCCACGAAGGCGGGAACCGCCAGGAGCATTCCAAAGATCCAGCGTATCATCGGGCTAAACCTATCGTTTCGGGATCAAGTGCGAAAACCAAGAGCGAGCCGTGCCGGGTGATCCGCCCCTCCACCGAGATAAACTGCGCCGTCCAATCGTAGGCCGCTTCCGGAAGCTCTGTACCATCCGGCCCTGTGATCATGAGAAATTCTTCTCCCCCAATGGGCTGCGATGAGACAAACACCGGTGGAACGCCTCCGATCAGGCAGAGATTGGCACAAGCCTTGTGCGCTAGCCCGCGTCCTGGGCGCATGGCACCCGCCAGGCATTTGCCGTCGCAGATTTCGCCCGCGAGCCTCCAGCGCCCAAGATCTTCTGGCTCAGGTGATGAACCCTCGCCTTCCTCCTCGGCCAAACCACGGCGCCCGCCCCGTAGCTGCAACATATCCAGTTCGCCGCGCTTCAGCAGCGTGCCAGAGGCCACGACCAGACGCCCGTCTAATCCTTCGGCCTGCGGCATCGCGCCATTCTTACCGCCACCAGCAAGCATCAGCGTGTGACCCGGCGGAAGGGCATCCGTCCCTTCGAGGATGTGAACGACCGGATATGGGGTGGTCTCGAGAATACCGGTGACCGTTTGGCGCCCGCCTTGAAACGCACCAGGGCCGGGGTCGTCCTGCGATGTGCCCATGGCCCAACCAAGCACGCCGAAAAACCCGAGCATCCCCGCCGCAACCACGCCCAAAAAGCCCCTAAGCGCCTTTGGTACGGGAAGATACCCAACGAAAAACGGCGCCTCCTTCTGGCTCATGCGCTCGCCCCCTCGGGCATTGCGACCGGGTCTACCGGCGTACCGGGCGGATTGGCCTTGGGATCCACCATGACATCACCATTCTCAAGTCTGAGA
>JBCCKB010000032.1:0-15864 GCA_039027595.1 Pseudomonadota bacterium
CAGAAACATTGCCCGGGTGAACTACAAGTACCTGTTGACCACGACCAACACAGTTGGCGCGGAATTCGAGAACTCGGATATCACCACAGGTGACTTTCGACGGATCGCGCTTTTCAAGCCGCCGTTCTCTGTGGCGCCGACCGCTGTGCTCGACCGGGTGGACGATTACCCTGAAGGCTATCCGATCGCGCGCGAGATGATCCTTCTGCGGAAGGCCGATGTCCCAGAGCGGCTTGGACCAATCCCAGGACCCTGATCTTTCCGCCACGCCCGGGCCTCCGCGTCCCTGCTGATCGTTTTTTTGCCGGTGTCGGGATTGCGGATTTATTGCGGGTTCTTACATGCTCGAGACCGCCCTGCGGCGACGCCGAACGCTTCCGACACCCCATTGGCCACCATGGCAGAATTGGGCTAGAAGACCTGCGCGACCCAGGGCGCGCCGCTGGGTTTCAATCGGGATCACGCAGGGCCGGGCCACCCGACAAGGAGGTAGGGCGCATGGATAAGTCTCTCTACACATTTATCTGGAAGCACTCGAAGTCGAGCCAGATCACGCTGCTGATCATCACGCTCGCGACCTTCCCGATCCAATACCTGTCGCTCGAGCTGCCCAAGCGGATTGTGAACGACGCCATCGGCGGCACCGGAGAGGATGTCCCCGTCTTTGGCATCGATCTGAGCCAGATCCAGTTTCTGCTGTTGTTGTGTGTCGGCTTCTTGTTGGCGGTCTTGGTCAATGGCCTGATCAAGATGCGGATCAACACGATGAAGGGCGTCCTGTCCGAACGGATGCTCCGCCGACTTAGGTACGATCTGCTCCAGCGCGTGACCCGCTTTCCACGCCCGTTCTTCCGGCGCACAAGTCAGGGCGAGTTGGTCTCCATGGTCACCTCCGAGGCCGAGCCTCTGGGGGGGTTGATGGGCGATCTGATCTCTCAGCCTGTGTTCCAGGCGGGCCAGATGCTCACGATCCTGGCGTTTCTGTTTGCGCAGAGCTTCTGGTTCGGGCTGGCTTCGATCGCTCTGATCCCGCTCCAGGCATGGTTAATCCCCATGCTCCAGCGCCAGATTAATCTCCTGAACAAGTCGCGGATCCAGGAGGTCCGCAAACTGGCCTCCGAGATCGGCGAGACCGCAGCCGGGGTCAGCGACCTGCGGACCAATGGGGGCCTCCGGTATCGGATGTCGCTGTTTTCGGATCGGTTGGGACGACTGTTCGATATCCGTTTTGAAATTTTCCAGAAGAAGTTTTTCATGAAGTTTCTCAATAACTTCATCAACCAACTTACGCCGTTCTTCTTCTACTCCGTGGGAGGCGTCTTGGCGATCAATGGCGAGATCACCGTGGGCGCCCTCGTCGCCGCACTTGCCGCCTATAAAGACCTCTCCAACCCCTGGAAGGAGTTGTTGATCTTCTACAATACCACCCAGGACATGTCGCTTCGTTGGGAGGTGGTGACCGAACGCTTCTCGCCCAGCTTCTTGGTGGATGAAAAGCTCTTTGACGGCGAGGCGGACGAGATACCTCGGCTGAATGGCGACATCGAGCTCAAGGACGTCACGGTCATCGATGAGGACGGCAATACTGTTTTGGAGGACATCAGTCTCGTGATCCCAAGTGGCGCGCGGGTGGCGGTCAAGGCGCAGAACGAGACGGCTGCCCTGGCGTTCGCCGATGTGCTGACCCGCGAAGTCATCCCGCACCGGGGGACGGTGACGATCGGCGGGGTGCCCCTCAACGATTTCCATCAATCCGTGTTGGGCAATCGGATCGGCTACGCGCATTCGAAGCCGCATATATTCAAGGGCTCGCTTGGCGAGAACCTGATGATGCCCTTCCGGCGCGAGCCAATGATCAACGGCGGTCTTCCCTCTGACCTTGAGGAGTGGCGCACGGAAGCGGAGCGCGCGGGAAACTCGGTCGATCCATTTGAGATCGACTGGGTCGACCCCAAGCTTGCGGGCTTTCAAAGCTCCGATGAAATCCACGAGTGGTGGTTCCACCTGGTCGAGGCCATGGGGATCGACGACTTCATGGTCCACCGCGCGCTGAGGGCGCGCTTGGTCCCCGGCACCCAGCCCGAGCTTGAGGAGGCCGTGGTGAGGCTGCGCCCCGAAATCGAGAAACGTCTGGCCGAGGCGGGTCTTGATGATGTCGTGTTCCGCTTTGATCCGGAGAAGTTCAACCCTGTCTCCCCGTTGGGAAGCAATCTCATGTTTGGGTTGCCGACCCATATGATCACGCAGCTGACGCTGTCCCAAGAGCAGGACTTCCTCGACATTCTGAATGAGGAAGGGCTGACCGATGAGCTCTCCAATATGTCGGCCACCGTGATCGAGGGGCTCACCGCGACTTTCGGAAGCGATGGCACGGATCACCCGTTGTTCCGACGCTTGAACATGGATGATGAGTTGTATCAGCGCCTGGGCGGGATCGCGGAAAAGCGCCGCGAGGTTGGGAACGCGGGTCTGCCGCCCGAGGACCTCGCGCTGATGATGACCGTGCCATTCGCCTTTTCAGCCGAGCAGATTGGCCCGGCGTTCAGCGATGAGTTCAAGGATGAGATCCTTCGGATCCGAAAGAAGAGCTCGGAACAGATCGTCGAGCGGCTCGGGGGGCTGTTCCACCGGATCGAGCCCGACCTCTACTTCCCGGTCATGTCGCTTCTAGGCAACGCGATTTACGGCCGGATCTCGAGCATGGCGGGCGCGCGCGAGAAGAAAGTCGAGGAGATCGTGGTAAAGGTGTTCAATGAGCACGGGCTCCGCCGTCGCGCGGCGCAGTCGATCTTCGATCTGGAGACAACCCAAGGCGGGGAAAACCTGCCCGCGGTCTTCCGCGAGCGCATCGCCTTCAGCCGTGCCGGGATCAAGCGACCCGACATCCTGATCTTGGGGAACGCGCTTGCCAGCCATGACGCCGAAGCGCGCGCCGCCATGCGCGCACGGATCAGTGATCTGATGCCGGACGCGACCAAGGTGTTCATCGAAAGCAAGTTTCACAATCCCGACGCCTACGATCTGCATATCGAGATTTCGGAGGGTCGGGTCGATGGCGCGACCCGCGTCGAGGAACCACAGGACGACGGGATGCGTCAGGACCTGGCGCGCAAGCTCAAGGTCGTGGCCGACACGGAACTGTTCAGCGAGCTTGACCAAAAACAGCAAAGGCTCTTGGCGTTCAGCGCTCGCTGGTACAAGGCTAAAGAGGGTCAGGTCATCTATTCTGTGGGAGAAGAAGCCGATGCCGCGTATCTCTGCGTCAAGGGGCGCGCTGGCCTTTATTGGCCGCGCGAGGGCGAAAAGAGCCTGCTCGTGACAGAAATCCTGCCCGGACGGCTTATCGGTGACTTGGCGGTGATCAAGCAGGAAGAACGCATGATGGATCTCTTGGCAAGCGAGGATTCGGTCTTTCTCCGAATTGGTGCCGAGGAACTGCTCGCGGTGATCGAGAACGACGCCATGGTTGCCACGAACCTTCTGCGCACGGTTGCAAGCCACCTCACCGGAGCCGCCAATCATGCCCGCGAGGTTCGAAACTACGCCATTCAAAGGGGCGTGGACTTTTCCGAGCTCGATGAGTTCCGGCAGCGGCAGTAATGCGCGTTTCGGCCGTTGACCAAATCCTCGAGGCGGAATGAGCCGCCCGTCTGTCCTATTCTACTGCCAGCATCTTTTGGGGATCGGGCACCTGAGCCGCAGCCTCGCGATCTGCCGCGCGCTGGCAGCGCGTTTCGATGTCGTCTTCCTGCAAGGCGGCCCCGATATTGGAAGAACGCTGAAGGCGGATGGATTTGAGCATGTGTTTTTGCCGCCGCTTCTGATGCGCGAGCATGACTCCTCGCTCTACGATCCCTCGGGCGCGTCAAGCATCGAGGCGCTCTGGTCGGCGCGGCGCGCAACCATTGCACCCTATCTCGAACGGTCGTACGGGGCCGTTGTCGTGGAACTTTTTCCGTTCGGCCGTAACAAGTTCAAACCCGAGATCCTTGGCGTGATTGCGGGCGCGCGGCGCGCCAATCCGCGCGTGCGGGTCTATTGCTCGAACCGTGACATCATGGTGCAGAAGCCCGATCAGGCGCGTCGCGAGGACAGCATCGTCCGGATCCTCCATGAGCACTTCGACCACGTCCTCGTCCATTCCGACCCATCGCTGATCCCGTTGGAGGCCACCTTCGGCGCAACCGATCGCCTCCGCAGCCAGATCCTTTACACAGGCTACATCGCCGAGGGCGCGCTCGAGGGCCATTTGCCCAGCACGACGCGCGAGCCCCGGATCCTCGTAAGCCTCGGCGGCGGGGTCGTCGGCGCGGAACTGGCGCTGGCTTGCGCGCAGGTCTCCAACGCGTTTCCAGACCACGGGATGGAGATCCTGACCGGCCCCTACACCGCCGCCGCAGACCGGGACGCAATCGCCGAGGCCGTCGCCCAAAGCCCGCGGGCCACGCTTCGCGGGTTCTCCGATGACTTCCGGGGTGCGCTGGCCAGCTGCACGCTTTCAGTGAGCCTTGCGGGCTACAATACGCTGATGGACATCCTCGCCACCGAGACACCCGCGCTCGTTTATCCCTACACCGCCAACCACGAGCAGAGCCTGCGCGCCGAAGCTTTGGCGGCCAAGGGTTTGGTGGGGATCCTGCGGCGCGAAGATCTAAGCGAAGTTCGCTTGACCGAGGCCATCGCGGAACGTTTGGCAAGCCGCTATCCGACGGCCCGCGTCGATCTCGCGGGGGCTGCGCGAACAGCGGAGATCATCGCGGAACACATCCCCTAGGCCAAGCGGCCGGATCCTCCCGGAAAGACGGCCTTTCGGTGCAAGACCCTCGCCACCGTCGACATCCGAGGCCTGACCTTGCGCTTGCCGCGCAGGCGGGTCACAACATGTCGTCGAGTTAGAATTTCATCCCTCGCGGCCCGCGCGCCATCGCGCACGACCCAAGGATTGGCGATGCGTCTGATCTGCCTTCACAACGTGATTGATGGTCCGGCAGACGCCTTTGACGAGAAGTGCTCGCGGATATCGGTCGCCGAGTTCGAGGCGTTTCTTGATGCCGTCTCCGAAGAGTTCAACTTGGTCTCCTACTCCGACTACGCGCATCTGCTTGCGGCGGGCGAGGGGGACGAACGCACAGTTGCGCTGAGTTTCGATGATGGGTTCCGGGGGGTTTGGGCGCATGCCCGGCCAGCGCTCGCCCGGCGCGGCATCGATGCGATCGCCTTCATCAACCCACCTTTCCTGGGCAACCCGCCCGGTAGGATCTTTCACTTTCTGGAACTCGAGATAGCTTTTCGGCTCTCGAGGCGGACCCGTCTTGAGCTGACCTATGCGAGCGTTCCCTTTGATCTCACGACCGAGGAGGCACGGGTGACGGCGATGAGGCGGGTCAAGAAGCTCTTGAAGACCCGACCCGAGGTCGAGAGAGAGGCGGGCCACGCCCAGGTTCTCGAAGGTCTCGGCGTTGCGCGGGGCGAGCTCGTTGACTTCGCGCAAGGCGATCCGCGCTTTCGGATAATGGAGACGGGCGAGGTGCGGGGCCTTCGAGACGCCGGTTGGGTCATCGGCTCGCATGGGTTGAGCCACCGCACGCTATCCATGCTCTCGCCCGCCGACATGCGCGCGGACATCGAGGGAGCGGCCCGCGCGTTCGAAGATCTTTTTGGCTGGCGGGATCTTCCCTTCGCATATCCTTACGGCGACGTGGTCCATGTGGGCCAAAACGCGCCCCGAGCGGTTGCGGATGCGGGCCATCCCGTGGCCTTCACAACCGTCCCGGGCAAGAGCGATCTTGCGCTGGGCCGGCATCTCTTGCCCCGGACCGACTACAAACAGTTTCTGCGTGAGGCCCAGCTTTTGGGAGCCGGGTGACACGCGCCTGCGTCCTCTGGCCTCGTCGCGCACGAGCGTATAAGCCTTCGGGCGATTGAGAGAACGGGCAGGGTTTCATGCGTCGCATTCTGATCACCGGGACGGCCGGCTTCATCGGCTTTCACCTCTCGAAACTGCTGCTTTCCGAGGGCTTTCGTGTCCACGGCTATGACGGGATGACCGACTACTACGACGTCGCGCTCAAGCGGCAGCGCCACGCGATCCTCCTTCAGAACGAAGGGTTCTCGGCCACCGAGGGCATGCTCGAGACTGCGGAGGCTCTTTGGGCGATTGCGCGTGACTTTGAGCCGGACGTGATTGTGCATCTCGCGGCCCAGGCGGGCGTGCGCTATTCGCTGGAGGCGCCCCGCGCCTATATCGACAGCAATATCATCGGGACGTTCAACGTGATGGAGGCCGCCCGCGAGCTTGGCGTCGAGCATCTCCTGATGGCATCGACCTCATCGGTTTACGGCGCCAACGAGGTGATGCCCTTCGCCGAGACAGACAAGGCTGACACGCAACTCACAATTTATGCCGCCACCAAGAAGGCCAACGAGAGCATGGCGCATTCCTATGCACATCTCTGGAACATTCCCACGACGCTCTTTCGGTTCTTCACGGTCTACGGGCCTTGGGGACGGCCGGATCTTGCGCTTTTCAAGTTCGTCGATGCGATCCTCGATGGGCGTCCGATCGATGTCTACAACCACGGACATATGTATCGCGATTTCACCTATGTCGGTGATCTCGTGCGCGGCATCCGGCTCTTGATCGATGCGGTTCCCGAGCGGCCCGCATCACCGGACGAGATCATGGAAGGCGACAGCCTGTCGTCGGTCGCGCCCTACCGCGTGGTGAACATCGGAAATTCAGACAAGGTGCGGCTTCTTGATTTCGTGGATGCGATTGAGGCGGAACTCGGTGTCGAGGCGCAGCGAAATTACATGGACATGCAGCCGGGCGACGTACCGGCAACCTGGGCCAACGCGGAGCTTCTTCAAAAGCTCACGGGCTACCGGCCGCAAACCGACATTAAGGACGGGATTCGCGAGTTCGTGGCCTGGTTTCGCGATCACTACGGTCGCTGAAGGGCTCCTGAGCCGCCTCGGCCCAGCTCTCCTCGAAGAGCCGCTTTAGCCTTCGGATGCCTGGATCCGCGTCGAACTCGCGCCGGACCCGGTCTTCGGCGGCGCGTCCCAGACGTTGTCGAAGGCCGGGCGCGCGCGCGGCCGTGCGCAGCGCGTCCGCCAAGGCGGCCGCATCCCCGGGAGGCACGAGAAGGCCCGAGGTTCCATCCTCAATCAGTTCCGGTATGGCCGAGAACCGGGTTGCGACGCAGGCCAGGCCTTGGCTCGCAGCTTCCACAAGGACGTTTGGAAGCCCGTCCCGGTCGTTCTCGGCGGTTGCTTGGCTCGCAAGCACGAATATGTCGGCGTTTCGGTAGGCTTCAAGCACGCGCGCCTGATCCTGCGGGCCGTGCCAAGTCAGGCGCGCGCCTAGCCCGAGCTCCTCTGCAAGGGTTTCGAGGCGAGGGCGCTCGGCGCCGCCACCTATATGGTCGAAATGCCAATGGAGATCCTCGGGCAGGGCCGCCAGGGCCCGAAGAAGCGTGTCATAGCCTTTCTTTGGCACAGCGCGGCCAATGCTCAAGATCCGCACCGGGTCGGTCGTGCTGGTGCCGTCACGGCTCGAGGGCGCCGACGGTGGTGGTGGAAACCGCTCCAGATCGAGGCCGTGGTAGAGCAGATGGACCTCGGACTTGGGGGCGATGCCCCTCAGGTAATCGCATCCGGTTCGCGTGCAGGTGACGCTCCAACGCGCATCCGTGAGCTTTTCGCGAAGCTCCCATTCGGGCGACGTCCAGATGTCCTTGGCGTGGGCCGAGATCGTGAACGGCGCGCCCAGGATCGTGCTCGCGTATCTGGCGACCGAGGTGGGCGTATGGGCGAAGTGCGCATGGAGCCAGTGCTCACCCGGATCTGCCTCGGCGGCGAGAACCACGGCCTGACCAAGCCGTCGAACACGGTTCCGTGTGACGTCACGCCTGAGATCGCGCAGAAAGAGGCGCAGTGTTTTTCTCAATCCCCGCCGGCCAAGAACCTTCAAGAGTGACGCCAAGACGCGCAACGGCTCTTCATGGAGGTATTCCGGCAGATACCGGACCGGTGCTGTGATCTGATCATGGACAGGGTGACGAAACGGGTCATAGGGGCGCCTGAGCGAAATGATCTCAAAGGCGATCCCGGCGTTCTGAAGACCGTGGAGTTCCTGGGCGATGAAGGTCTCGGAGACCCTGGGATAGCCCTTTAGGACAACAAGCAGCTTTGGTGGCCGCATGGGTGTCTCAGGCGTGTATGGCGGCAGGATCCAGCGTCTCGCCCGCGCTCAGCCAGTGCCCCACATCCGCGACGATAGTGTCGAGCCCGTCGAGCGACGCCACGGTGGCGCGCTGCTCCGACGGGCGCGGGCGCGTGGGCAGGTCGCGCAAGACACGCGCGAGCACGGTTGGATTGTCGGCCTGCTCGGGCAGAAGCATCATGGCGAGCCCCAGGGCCGAGGCCCGCTGCGCTCGGATCAGCTGTTCCTCGCGCGGCTGTGTGCGGGGCAGGAGGAGGGACGGCCTATCGAAGGACAGGATTTCGCAAAACGTGTTGTAGCCCGCCATGCCCACCACCCCCGCGGCCCCGGCGATCAGGTCTTCGAGCCGGTTGTCGAAATCGATCATCTGGATCGAGGGCAGGGTTTCACCGATCGCCTTGAGGTCCTCTCGGGCCTTCGCGGGCAGGTACGGTCCAAGGGAAATGACCGCTGGATGCATCGGACCCTGATCGGCCGCATAGGCCGCGAGAACTTGGCGGATGACGTCTTCCCCATCGCCGCCACCTCCGGTGGTGACAAGGATGTAGTCATCGCCCAACGCGCCGCCGAGCCGTGTGGGCGCAAGCTCCTTCGCCCTGCGCCTCAGAAAGCCGGTGTAGCGCATGCGCTGGCGCACATCGGGCGGTGCCTCGAGCCCTTTGAGGGGATCATTGAAGCCCTGGGGCCCGTAGATCCAGATCGCATCGTAATAACGCTGGATCCGCTCCAGTGTCCCCGCCTCGGCCCACTCCTTGGCCAAGAGCCGTGGCGCATCCATCACCTCGCGCAGGCCCAGGACAAGCCGCGTACCGCGTGCCTTTAGGACCGCCAAGGTATCCTCTATCTCGCCCCGGAGCCCTACTGGCTCCTTATCCACGATGAAGATATTGGGATCGAAGGTCTTTGCCGTATGCTCGATGATTGTCCGGCGCATGTTGAGCGTGTCTTCCAGCGGGATATGCTCCGCGAGCGATGTGTATTCTCCGTTCCGGAGCTTGATCACGCTGGGCACCTTCACGAAGTCCACGCGGCTCCGGTAGTCGAAGGCGCCGGCAATGGTCGCGCCCGAGATGATCAGGACCGATACCCCGCTATAGGCCTCCACCAGCGCATGCGCGATCTCCCGGCATCGACGCAAATGCCCAAGCCCGAACGTGTCGTGACTGTAGATCAGGATTTTTGCACCGGAGAACGACTGCGGCGCGTCCGGCATCCAGCCCGCGTCATTCATCTGTAGGGATCCACTGCATCTCTCAACCCATCACCCAGGAAGTTGAACGCCAGTACCACGAAGAAGATGGGAACCATAGGCCACAGAAGCCAGGGGTAGAGTGCGATGATCTCAACGCCACGCGCCTCGGTGAGCAGGATCCCCCAGCTCGTGATCGGTGGACGCAGGCCAAGACCGAGGAATGTCAGCGCGGTTTCGCCCAAGATCATCGCCGGGATGCTGAGCGACGCGCTCGCGATCAGATGCGAGAGGACCCCGGGTATGAGGTGGCGCCCGATGATCCGCTTGGGCTTGGCGCCCATGATTTCGGCCGCAAGAACGTAGTCCTCCTCCCGGAGCGCGAAGAGTTTTGATCGGACTGCACGGGCCTGCCCGGTCCAGTCCAGCATGCCGAGGATCACGGTAATCCCGATATAGACGAGGATCGGGCTCCAACTCACCGGGATAATGGCGGCAAGCGACATCCAAAGGGGGATCGAGGGGATGGACTGCAGGACCTCGTTCAAGCGCTGGACAACCATGTCGAAGGTCCCGCCACGGTAGCCCGCGATGCCTCCAATGGTGATCCCGAGCGCAAAGCTGACGACGGTGCCCAGAAGCCCAATCGTGAGCGAGATCCGGGCGCCGTACAGGATCCGCGACAGCACGTCCCGGCCCAGCCGGTCGGTCCCCAGGGGCGAAAAACGCCCCCCTTCGGCGGCGCATACCAGGTGCAGGTTGCCCGGGACGAGCCCCATGTATTCGTAGTCGTCGCCCCGGCAGAAGAACCTGAGCTTTTGGACATCTTCGGTGTCGTCTGAATAGACCCGTCGAAGCGTCTCCATATCGAGGCGCATATCCTGGCCATAGACAAATGGGCCGACGAACTGGCCCTCGTGGAAAAGGCGGATCTTCTGCGGTGGCGCGTAAATGAAGTCGAGGTTGCGTGTCTCAAGTGCATAGGGCGCAAGGAACTCGGTCATAAAGAGCGAGCCATACATCAGCGTCAGGAAGACTGCCGAGATCATCGCGATCTTGTGGCGGCGAAACTTCAACCACATGATGCGGAGCTGCGAGGACCGCGCGAGCGCCTCGCTTGCCGCGCCGCCATCGGCGTCGGGTTCAAAGGGCTCTGTGGAGACATAGTGCTCGAGCGGCGCGCCAGGTGGGGGCAGAGAGGCGGTCATCCGCGGCGGCTCCCGTCAAGGCGAATTCGCGGATCAAGCAGGGCGAGCGCGATATCCGACAAAAGCACCCCGATCACGGTTAGGAACGCCAGAAACATCAGAAACGAGCCCGCGAGATACATATCCTGCGCTTGGAGCGCGCGGATCAGCATCGGCCCGGTGGTTTCCAGCGATAGGATAATCGCGGTAATCTCGGCGCCGGAAATGATCGCTGGGAGGATGGAGCCGATATCGGCGATAAAAAAGTTCAGCGCCATTCTGAGCGGGTATTTCATCAAGACCTTGTTGGGCGATAGCCCTTTTGCGCGCGCGGTCACCACATACTGCTTTCGGATCTCGTCCAAGAGGTTCGCACGAAGCCGCCGGATCATTGCAGCGGTCCCGCCCGTGCCGATGATGATGACCGGAATCCACATATGCTCGACGATCGAGTTGAACTTGTCCCAGCTCATGGGCTGATTGAGATATTCGGGGTCCATCAGCCCGCCGATCGAGGTTCCAAACCAAATATTGGCGAAGTACATCATGATGATCGCGAGCATGAATTGCGGCATCGCGATGCCTAAAAGCCCAAGAAACGTAAGGCCGTAATCGCCCCAGCTATACTGGTGTGTCGCCGAGTAGATCCCGATCGGAAAGGCCACAAGCCAGGTGAAGATGATCGTGACGACCGAGACGAGGATTGTCAGGAAGAGCCTGTCGCCCACGACTTCATTGACGGGCATCCGATAGTCGAACGAGTAGCCGAAATCCCCGACGAGCATGCCCGTGACCCAATGAAAATAGCGCACGGGGAGCGGATCATCAAAGCCGTAGCGGGCCTTGAGTTCTTCGATCTCCTGAAGATCGGCGGCTTCGCCGAGAACCCGAAGCTCTTGGATGTAGCTCTCGAAAAAATCGCCCGGAGGTAGCTCGATAATCGCGAACACGAGCATCGAGATGAAGATCAGCGTCGGCACCATCACCGCGACGCGCCACAGGATGTACCTAACCATCTTGCGTCCCGCTGCCCGCATCGGCACTTGGGTCGCGCCAGAACGTGTCGGGATTGTAAACGCCCAACATCGATGTGGGCCGGTACCCGAATAGCGCCTCGTCGGGGACGTTCCTAAGGTCTCGCGCCCGTACAATCGGCTGCGGGGCGCCCTTGACGGTGCCGATCGAGAACACCTGATCAGCGTGAAGTGCCAGCATCTCGTGCCAAATCGCTTCGCGTTCGGCCGTTGAACGCGACCGCTTCCACTGTTTGACCAAGGCCACCAGCCTTTTTGCCTCGGGCATGTCGGGCGGCTTTCCCTGGCGCTCTCCCGAGAGGTACCAAACCCCCCAGACCGGCCACTGCAACTGATCGTCCGAGGTGGGCGCGAGCTCCACGGGCGGCATGTCGGCGGTGGGGACGCCATTGTCGAGGCCGGTCCAGACCGACATGATCACCTGGCCTGCGAGAATGCGGCTTCGGAAGATGTCTCGCTGCGAGGATCGGGTCCAAAGCGGCAGACCGATGCGGCGGAAGTGGTCGGTCACCAGCTCAAGCACATCGGTCTCGACCGAACTCTCGCCGGCGGTTTCCACCAGGATCCCCGCGAGCCGCCCATCGGGCAGGTTGCGCTGGCCATCAAGGCCCTTGGGCGAGAACCCAGCTTCATCGAGAAGCCGATTGGCTTGATCGGGGTCGAACTGAGCCCAGGCCTGGGAATATTCCGGTCGAAAGAGCGGGCTTTCCGGCAGGACCGTGTTCGCGCCTTCCTGGCAAAGACCGTAAAACAAAGCCTTGTTGATTTCGGTGCGGTCAATGGCAAGTGACAGAGCCCGACGCACCCGAACGTCTTGGAACATCGCCCGCCAAACCGGGTCCTCGCATGTCAGGTTCGGATAGAGCGCGAGCCGCGAGCCTTGGCTGCGCTTCCAAAGCGACACGTTCATTGAATGCCGCTTTTCCGCTTCCTTGAGAACGGTGTATTGGGCAAAGCTGATGCTTGTGGCCTGAAGGTCGCTATCGCCCGCCGCAACCTTGGCGGGGATGATTTCGTACGAGCTGATGTTCAACAGGACCCGGTCGATATAGGGCAGTTGCAATCCGTTTTCGTCGACCCGATGGAAATAGGGGTTCCGTTCAAAGACGAATTGCTGTGCGGGAGCCTTGGTGCGCGGGCGCCAAGGCTCGAGCGTTGGCAGATCGGGGTTCAGCGGCCGGTTGGGGCGCGACAGACGGGTATGGAGCGCGCGCCAGTCGTCCACGCGATGCGCTTCAACGCTCTCGGCAATGAAGCCGCTCTCGCCGTGGTTGGCGTGAAACTGTTTCATGTAAGCCGATGGCATCACAATGCGGGGCGGCACGGGGGAGGCAAGACTCGGCAGGAATTCGGGGTTCGGGGCAGCCCAGACGTATCGGAAGGTGTGTTCGTCCTCGATCTCCAGTGTCGGCATGACCCCGTTTGGCTGAAGATAAAGGGGTACCCCCGGCAGCTTGGGATGCAGCATGACATCTTCCCAGGCATATCGGAAGTCCTCGGATGTCAGCGGATTTCCGTCGGACCACTTGTGGCCTTTGCGTAGGCGGAATGTGAAGCGCCGGTCATCCTCAACCTCAAAGCTCTCGGCGATGTCTGGCACGAGCTTTAGGTTCCGGTCGAGGCCCACGAGCCGCGCATACCCGAAGATCGGCATGATCCGAATATCCCGCTGACGTCCAATCAGGATCCGGAGTTCGCCCCCGTGTTGGCCCGGCGCGCCGCCGTGCTCGCGGGTGTTGATCACCCGTGGGGTGAGGGGCAGGCGGTCGGCGAGGTCGGGCAGGGTGCCCGCCGCAACGTCGGCGGTGAAAAACGCGGCGTCGGTCAGCGCCAGTCCCGGAAGCGCGCTCACTGCCGTGCCAGCACCGAGAAGTCCCAGGGTCGCGCGGCGGGTCAGTCGGCGGGTCATGCAACGCTCTCCCGCGCCATGTCCGCCCGCATGCGAACCTGATGACCCGCACTGATCTCGACAAGCGAGAGGCGTTCGCCGGGACGTTCAACAAATGCGTCTGGCCAATGCAGGCTCGCCTCGAGCGCCGAGGTGCCCGCGACGCCGATATCCAGGTGGTGATCGGGGTCCGGATGCGGAACGGCGGCCAAGAGTGCTTGGGTGTAGGGATGGGCTGGCGCGGTGAGAAGCGTCCGGGATGGCCCGATTTCAACCAACCGCCCCTGCCACATGACGGCGATCCGCTCGGCCATGTAATTTACCACCGCCAGATCGTGCGAGATAAACAAGAAAGAAAGATCAAGCTCACGCTGCAAGTCTTTGAGAAGATTTAGGACCTGAGCCTGAACCGATACATCGAGCGCCGAGGAGACCTCATCGCAGACGATCAATTCGGGCGCGAGGGTCAGCGCGCGTGCGATCCCGATGCGCTGCCGCTGGCCGCCAGAAAAGCTATGGGGATACCGGGACGCGGCGCCGTCGTTCAATCCGATCGCCTTCAGGAGCGCGGAGACAATGTTTCTACGCTCGTCCGCCGTACCGCGCCCGTGGATATCCAAGGGCTCGTTGAGAATAGAGCCGACCGTCATTCTTGGTGACAGCGACGACATCGGATCTTGGAAGATCATTTGCATGCGGGTTCGAAGTGCCGCCAGGGACGGGCCTTCGGCGGAAAGCACGTCAATCGGACCAGATCCATTGTCCAGGGCGACCGTCCCTTCGTCGGCCGGTATCGCGCGGAGGATCATCTTGCCAACCGTGGTCTTGCCCGACCCGCTTTCCCCAACAAGGCCCAGGCACTCACCGGGATAGATGTCAAAGCTCACGTCATCCACCGCGGGCGCGATCGTCTCGGCTTTGCCGAACGTCCACATCTGTGACTTTGGCTCAAAGGTCTTTGACAGATGTCGCACGCTCAAAAGCGGCTTGCCCGATCGGGCCGTGGCTGCAGGGCGCTGTGCGGCAATCAGGTCTTGGAGCCCGGCGGCGTTCTCGATCGAGATCTCGCGCAGCGGCTTCAGGCGGTCGCCGGGCTTCGTGTCAAAGGTCGGGATCGCACCCAAAAGGCCCTTGAGATACACATGCCCGGGACGGCGGAAGATCGCATCGACGGGCCCGGCTTCCATGACCCTGCCATGGTACATCACCACAACCTCGTCGGCGATCTCGGCCACCACCCCCAGGTCGTGGGTGATCAGCAAGATCGCCATGCCAAATTCTTCTTGCAACTCCTTCAGAAGCAGAAGGATTTGCGCCTGGATAGTCACATCAAGCGCCGTTGTCGGCTCATCGGCAATCAAGAGCACGGGCCCGCACAAAAGCGCCATGGCGATCATTGCGCGCTGGCGCATTCCGCCTGACAGCTCGAAGGGATACATGCCGTAGACCCGCTCGGGGTCCTCGAAGCCCACGCGACGCAGCAGGTGTACGCAGCGCTCGGTGATTTCGGCGGGCGACAGCGCGCTGTGGATCTTGAGGGCCTCGGACAATTGGTTGCCGATCGTGTGCAGCGGCGAGAACGATGTCATCGGTTCTTGGAAGATCGTGCCGATCCGGTTGCCTCGGATCGCACGGATTGCGCGGCCGTCATGGGGCAGAGTGAGCAGGTCCTTCGGGGGCGTCCCTGCGCCCTCGTCGAAGATGATCTTGCCCGATACCTTGGCGGCCGCGGGCTGGAGCCCGAGGATGACCTGACTTGTGACGGTCTTGCCTGACCCCGATTCGCCCACGAGCGCGGTGACCTTGCCCGGCAGGATCCGGAGGCTTGCGCCCCGTACCGCCTGCAGCTCGCCGCGCAGGAGCGGGAAGGTGACATTGAGGTTCTCAATTCTGAGAATATCGCGTGGCGCCTCGGGTGCCACGGTGTTCATGCCGCCGGGCTCTGGTGGTTGCCCCTAGCCACCCAAGGGTGATTGACCTCATGGCCAGCAGAGGAAAGATGCACGTCGGGCCCCCCGGAGCACGCAATGACTGACCCCGTCACTCTAAAGGGATTGTTGGATACGGCAAGCGCGCACATTCGCGCCGGGCGCCTGAGCGAGGCAGAGGCGGTTCTTGATCGCTTGGGCGAGGTGCCGGACGGCGGGGCACTTGGCCCGGTGACCGCGTTGGGGCTCCCGCGGCGGCTGCACGCAGCGCGGCTGAGGCTTGCAAAAGCCCGGGGTGACTTGGCTGCCCGTGCGGCCCTCCAGTACCACCTTGTGCCGCCTGTCGAGCTGCTCGCGCCGCTCTTTGAGCGCACGGCGCGCGCGCGCGCGGAACGGGTGCGCGCGGCCAGC
>JBCCKB010000033.1:0-15853 GCA_039027595.1 Pseudomonadota bacterium
CCGTGACTGAGCCGTGTACCATTTCCGTCATAAGACCGCCGCTCGTACGCTGCCTTGATCGCCCGGTTATCCGGATCTGTTCCCGAGATTAGCGCGGTTTGCGTTCAAGAGCCAGAAGAACCGGAGCATTCCTTCGTCGTGCCTCCCACGCAGACGTCTGCGAACAGCACGCAGGATGCGTTCCAGACACCTGGGCCAGCTCGTTGGGACGAGCTGTTCCTTCCATCCCGCGCTCTGGCATTATGGGCTCCGCCCGCCGATTTCGCCTTCGGCGATCGCGCGTCGCACCTGGGCCACAAAATCCTCGCCCCTCTGCTCGAAATTGTCGTACTGGTCAAAACTCGCGGCCGCGGGCGCCAATAGAACGGTATCACCGGGCTCTGCCTCATGCGCGGCAGAGGCGACCGCCCGCGCCATCGTCCCACAAACCTGATGGGGCACCTGACCCAGGCTAAGGGCAAGCTCATCGGCGTGACGACCAATGACATAGGCCTTTAAAACAGCCCCCAAATCCGGGGTCAGGGCAGCAAGCCCGCCTTCCTTTACTTGGCCACCAACAATCCAGCGGATCCGTTTAAAGGCGCGCAACGCCTGGGCGGCGCTATCGGTATTCGTGGCCTTTGAATCGTTGACAAAAAGCACGCCGCCAGATTCGCCCACCCGTTGGCTGCGATGCGGCAGACCCTCAAATGTCGCAAGAGCCGCGGCAATCGTCTTTGGCCCAAGCCCAATTGCGCGTGCCGCAGAAAACGCCGCGCAGGCGTTTTGGTGATTATGCACGCCTGGGAGCCCCTTACAGGCGCGCAGATCCACTGAAGCCACCTGACGGCCTTTGCGGTACTCCGACAGAAACCCCTTGCGAGCAAAGACCGACCAGCCGGGCCCATCAAGCTTCCCGGTTGACGAGATCCGGATCACGCGGTCGTCTCCGTAGCCCTCGGCGAGCTGCCCCGCGAGAAAGCGACCCTCAGCCTCGTCCACTCCGATGATCGCGCGATCGGGCCCACCTTCGACGAAAAGCCGACGCTTTGCGGCAAAGTACCCGCCAAGACCGCCATGCCGATCGAGATGATCAGGGGTAAGGTTGGTGAAAACAGCGACGTCGGGGGTGAGAGCGCGAGCGAGTTCGGTCTGATAGGAGGAAAGCTCGAGCACGATGATCCCAGCGTCTCCCGGTGGATCGAGGTCGAGGACGCCCCGGCCAATGTTTCCGGCGAGCTGGCTTTCGCGCCCTGCCTCCAAAAGTATGTGGTGGACGAGCGCAGCGGTCGTGGATTTGCCGTTGGAGCCCGTGATCGCAATGACGCGGGGGGGCGTCTCAAATCGCCGCCAGTCGGCAAGTCCCAGTGAGCGGAAGAACAGGCCGATATCGTTGTCAACCGCCACGCCAGCCGCGTGGGCGGCGGACACGGCACGGTGAGGCTCCGGATATAGATGCGGAATTCCGGGCGACACAATCAGACTGGCGATCCCGTCGAGCGCCCCCGCCTGCACCGGATCGCGCAGCGCAAAGCCCTCGGCTTCGGCGCGCGCCCGCGCTTCAGCGCCGTCATCCCAGCAGATCGCCTCACCGCCACCTTCGCGGATCGCGCGCGCGGCCGAGAGCCCCGAGCGCCCAAGCCCCAACACTGCTAGGCGGAGACCTGCCACTCCGCGCACGGGAATCATGCGCCCGCCGCCGTATTTTCACGCGCCCTTAGGAACTTCACACGCACTGTCCTCGCATCGAAACCCGCACCGAGCATGGACATTGCGGCGCGAGGCCGCAAGGGCGCCCCCCCCGCCCCCCATGTCTGAACCATCGGTGCCGAATTCTTGCCGCTTTTGGGAGACACGCCCTCGGGATGACCAGCAGAATGCCCTTGCCCCGACCGTGGCGTACGCCCGCGCATCCTCGCCATGAGCGACCTCGCCTCGTCGCGACAATTGGCCTTAGCTTCGCTGGCGGCGCCCTTCTTTATGCCCGTTTGGACGCCCTCATCTTGGGCCTGCCATTTCCCATTGTCGCCGGGCTCATCTACGCCGCGTCGACGGGATTTTCCCTCGCGGTCGTCATTCGATTTTGGCCCCGCCTCGCCCCGGTCATCGAACTCTTCACGGTTTCGCGCCTGATTGTCGCCAGTGCTGGGTTCAGCATGCCCGCCCTGGGAACCGCGCTCATTCAGTCTCCGTTTGGTCTCGCCACGGCCATCGCCATGGGCGCGCTTGCGTTGAATTGGGCTAGCTGCGGAGGCCAGGGCGCGCGCGACGTATATGGGCGCTTGGCACCCTTCACCAAGCCACCGGTGCCCGGTCACGGAAGAAGCCTCCCGTGGGCCCACCATTTTCCAGGGTTGCAAGCCAGATTGCGGTTGCCGCCCCTTCTTCCGGGCTCCTCGCGGCGGCTTGCCCACCCATCCGCGTCCGGACCCAGCCTGGACAGCACGCGTTGATCAGTATGTCCGAGGAAAGCTCCCGCGACAGTGCCAGCGTCATCGCGTTCAAACCTGCCTTTGCAACGCCGTACGCGCCAGGTCCGCCGAGCCCCTCCGCGAAGGAACCCCAGCCCGACGATATGTTGACGATCCGACCGTAGCCGCGGGCCGCCATGCCCGGCGCCACGGTTCGAATAAGTGCGTAGGGCGCATGCACCATAACCTGTTGGGAACGGCGGAAATCCTCTGGGTTATCTATCATTGGCCGGTCCCACAGGACGCCGGCATTGTTGACCAGCACGTCAAGCGGCCCCGCGGCGTCCAGGGCCTTGGAATAATCTCGCGGATCGTCAAGATCGAGCTTGACCGAAGTGCATCCAAGCGCCCTTGCCGCTTCCTCCCCCTCATCGGCTCTGCGCGCGGCCACCACGACATTTAGCCCATTGGCCAAAAGACCCGCGGCAATCGCCCGACCGATTCCCCGATTTCCGCCTGTCACCATCGCGCGCCGCATCGGCTGGCCTCCCTCCATTCCCGCCATGCGCCAGGTATCCACCTTTTGTCAGGGCATGTCCGCTCGACCTCAGCGAACCACCGGAGCAACCGGGCCCCGCCTCGGGCCCATTGGCTCGGGCATCCGCACTCAATCGACATTTCCTGCTGGTGGCGCCCCTGCATGGGTCACCAACCGTAGCATGAAGCGCGTCTCCTGCACCTTGAAAAGACAGTGATACACCTGCGCAATCCCGTGAGGCGCGTCTTCGTTAGCTCGCCAATCCCGCCCCGAAGCCGTCCCGATGCACCGTTTGAGCTTTGCCGTGGCAAGAGTAGGAATTTTAGCCGTGCTAGCCCAACTCGGCTCGCGCGGAGCAGATCGAACACCCAAAACTCGCGAATTGCAGACAGGCCACGCACGCCCCTCTCGAGACCGCAAACCGATCTCCTTGCGTATATCGCAGCATGACATATCAGAGCGCCGCGCTGGTACCCCACTCCGGCTCGAAAGGTAAAGGCCCTTGGGCTACGCCGTGCCATCGCGCAGGGCATAAAGGCGCGCCAGGTTCTCGCGCACCAGTTTCGTGCTTGGATGATCGGCGCCGACACTGGTTTCGAGAATCCCAAGGGCCCGCGTGTATATGGGTTCCGCCTCCTCGTACCTAGCCCGATCCCGTAGAACGCCCGCGAGATTGTTCAGCCGCGTCGCGAAGTCAGGATGAGCCTCCCCAATCGTCCTTCTGCCGATCTCGAGCGCCTCTCGATACAGCGGTTCCGCCTCTTCATGCCGACCGGTGTCCCGGAGAAGACCCGCCAAGTTGTTGAGGTATATGGCGTAGTGCGGATGGTTCTCCCCTAGGCAGTTTTGCCCGATCTCGAGCGCCTGACGAAGCAACGGCTCGGCCTCGTCTTGGCGCCGGATCGTCCTCAGCAAAACCGCCAGATTGTTAAGTTGGTTCGCATAATCGGGGTGCTCTGTTCCATGCGCTTCCCGCAAGAGACCCAGCGCGTTTCGATAAAGCTCCTCGGCTTCCGCGTGGCGTCCGAGCGCTTTTAGTGTGAGCCCGTGCTCGTTAAAGGCAGATGCACGCTCTTCCGGCCCGAAGGTGGTCTCCCGCGAGACAAGTCCGACGAGCCGTTCCCCAATCTCGGACGCGCGATCATGCTGCCCAGCAAGCCACGCAAGCTTGCGTGCCTCGAAAAGATACTCGTAGTTCTCTTCGATTTCCGCCGCTCTTGAGTAGTGACCTGCCGCGTCTGGCCAACGGAGCTCCTCTTCGGCAATTCGCCCAAGGGCAAAATGAGCGCTTGCGTTCTTGGTGACATCGGGCGCTGTCAGGGCCTCGACGCGCTCGAACATCACGCGCGCGGTCTCGAGATCACCGCTCTCGAGCGCCGTTCGGGCTGCCTGCTCTTCGGTTGTCTCGGCATTGCCAAGGCGCGCCTCGAGTTCTGCGATCCGCTCCTCCGCCGCCTTCAAGGCCGTGTCCGGGTCAGCGAGGCGACGATCAACTTCGTCAAGACGCGCTTGCAACTGCGCGCGCTCCTCGCCGAGCTTGCCCTCCATTTCTGCCTCGACCTCGGACCGGAGTTTCTTCTGGCGGGCCTCGTAGTCGTCGAGGCTGAGCGTCACATGCCCCACCGGCGCGCCGTGCTGAATGGTCTGATTGCCCATGACCTGGCCGATGGCTGCACCGCTGGCTGCCTCAGCGAAGCCGCCTTGGGCCTCATCGCTCACATGGTAGGTTGGCCCTCGTTTTACCTGCGTCTCCGTGGTATCGTGCTCCGACTTGAAAAGCGCGCCCAGCCGCCCTGTTGTGTAGAGCCAAAGCCCTCCCAAAAGTCCAAGCACACCGATGATCGACGCGAGAGCCTTTTGGTTGGCCTCAACGAGAAAAAAGTCCCAAACCGCTCCCAGAAAATCCATGCGCGACACCTTGAATGGCACGAAGCGTAGCACAGGCTGCGGACAGGGCCAGTATCCACACGACCATCGGGCAATCCGCATCACCCGGCGGTGCTGGCTTTAAAGCACGTGCCGACACGTCGAGGTCATCGGACCTTAAGCGTCGCCAATCCAATGAGCGCCAGGATCAAAGAGATGATCCAGAAGCGGATTACGATCTGGGGCTCCGCCCATCCCTGTTTTTCGAAGTGGTGATGGATGGGGGCCATGAGGAAGACCCGCTTGCCGGTCCGCTTGAAATAGGCGACCTGGATGATCACCGAGAGCGCCTCAACCACGAAGAGCCCACCGACGATGGCGAGCACGATCTCGTGCTTGGTGGCCACGGCAATCGCCCCGAGGGCGCCGCCCAAAGCGAGCGATCCGGTGTCTCCCATGAAGACAGCCGCCGGGGGCGCGTTGTACCAAAGGAACCCGAGGCCACCGCCGATGAGGCCTGCGGTGAAGATCAGGATCTCGCCGGTTCCGGGCACGTAGTGGACGTCAAGATATTCGGTGAAGTCGACGCGGCCCACGGCGTAGGCAATGACCCCAAGCGTGCCAGCGGCGATCATCACCGGCATGATGGCGAGACCGTCGAGCCCATCGGTCAGGTTCACGGAGTTCGCCGCCCCCACGATCACCAGCATCGCGAAGGGGACGAAGAGGAGGCCCAGGTTCAGAAGCACATCCTTGAAGACCGGGACGGCGAGCTGGAAAGAGAGGTCGTCGGGGTGAAGCTGCGCGGCCCAAAAGCCCGCCACAGCCGCAATCGCGAGACCGATCCCAAATCGGACCCGGCCCGAGACCCCACTTGCGTTGTTCTTCGTGACCTTCGCGTAGTCATCGGCAAACCCGATGAGCCCGAAACCCGCCGTGACAAAAAGCACGATCCAGACGTATGGGTTGTCGAGCCGCGCCCAAAGCAGCGTCGAGACGATAAGCGCCGACAGAATGAGGAGACCGCCCATCGTCGGCGTTCCGGCCTTTTCGGTGAGATGGCTTTTGGGTCCGTCCTCGCGGATGGGCTGACCGTGCTTTTGGCGGCGCTTCAGAAGATTGATCAAGGGTCTTCCAAACAGAAAGCCAAAAACCAAAGCGGTGAAGAACGCAGCACCCGCGCGGAATGTTATATATCTAAAAAGGTTGAAGAAATCTCCGCCGTCCGAGAACTCAGTCAGCCAGTAAAGCAAGGCTCTCTCCCTCAGACCATGGCCGGACTGGGCTCCGCCAGCCCCCGGATCGCCTCGGCAACCAAGCTAACGCGGCTGCCCTTGGAGCCCTTGACCAGCACGACGTCGCCCGCCCTGACAAGTTGGTCCGCAATTGCCGCCAGCTCTTCGGCGCTCGCTGCGCGCTCCCCTTGCTGGGCGGCCGGGAGCGCCGACCAAAGCGCGCCCATGAGCGGACCTGCGCAGTGCACGATGTCGACCGACGCCATGGATGGGTGACGCGCGAGATCGGCATGAAGGTCCGCGGCCTCTCCGCCAAGTTCAAGCATGTCGCCCAGGACCGCGACACGGCGACCGCCACTCGCAAGCCCCGGCGTGCCGGAGGGGTGCGGCAGCCTTTAGCACGTCAAACGCCGCAGCGACCGACGCAGGGTTCGCGTTGAACGCATCGTCGATCAGATCGATCGTCAAGCTGTCTTCCACGAGGTCAAGCACCAATGTTTCGCGGGTCCCGCGTCCCTTGGGCGGCCCCCATTGCCCGAGATCGCACGCAGCGAGAACGGCGTCGGCCCCGACCGCGTCAACCGCTGCTAAAACCGCGAGCGCGTTCATTGCGAAATGGCGACCAGGTACGCCGATCTTGAAGAGAATTGGTGACATGTTTCGAGTTGCCTGCACCACCGTCGCGTCCGACACCAAAGCGGCGTCATCCAAGCGATAGGCCGCCTCACGTCCCACGCCGAATTCGATACGCTGGCGCGCGCCTGCGGCCGCGCGACGCAAAACTGGCGCCGTGGGGATATCGCCATTCAGGATCGCCACACCCTCGGGCTCCAGGCCCTCAAAGATAGCGCCTTTCTCGCGCGCGATGCCCTCAATATCGTCGAACGCCTCAAGATGCGCTGCCGCGACGGTGGTCACGATCGCCACATGCGGTCGCGCCAGATGCGCCAGGGGCGCAATCTCGCCCGGGCGGTTCATGCCGATCTCTATCACAGCGAATTCCGTCTCCGCCGGCATCCTCGCCAGCGTAAGAGGCACCCCCCAATGGTTGTTGTAGCTTGCCTCGGCGACATGCGTCCGGCCTTGGGCACCCAGGACCGCCCGAAGCATGTCTTTGGTCGAAGTTTTGCCCGCAGAGCCGGTGACGGCAATGACGTGCGCGCGGGTTCGCGCGCGCGCCGCCCTGGCAAGCGCCTCGAGCGCGTCGAGCACATGCGGCACCACCAGAAGCGGCGCGTCTGATCGAACAGCTTCGGGCACACGTGAGATAAGCGCGGCGCATGCCCCGTTCTCGAGTGCTGCAGCGACGAAGTCGTGGCCGTCACGCTGATCCTCTAGGGCCACGAAGAGATCACCTTTCGCGAGGGTCCGCGTGTCTATCGAAACGCCCGTCGCCGCCCACCCCTCGCGGCCCTCGCCTCCGGTCGCACGGATCGCGTCGGCCGCGGTCCAGAGCACGCTCATGCGACGCGACCGTCAAGTGCGGCGACCGCGACACTCGCCTGTTCGGCGTCATCGAACGGAAACACGGTGTCGCCCACCACCTGACCGGTCTCATGCCCCTTTCCAGCGATCAACAGGGCGTCCCCTGGCTCGAGAATGTCAACGCCGCGCAGGATGGCTTCCGCCCGATCGCCGACCTCGGTCGCCGCCGGACAGCCCTGAAGCACCTCGGCGCGGATCGCTGCGGGATCCTCGCTGCGAGGATTGTCATCGGTGACGATGGCGACATCGGCGAGCCGCTCGGCGGCGTTTCCCATCAACGGTCGCTTCCCCCTATCGCGATCGCCGCCGGCCCCGATGACCACAACAAGCCTTCCCAAAACATGGGGGCGCATCGCGCGCAGGGCCGTTTCAAGGGCGGCCGGCGTGTGGGAGTAGTCCACAAACACCGCCGCTCCATTTTCGCGGGTGGCCGCGAGTTGCATGCGACCACGCACGGTGGTCAGCATCGGAAGCGCCTCAAAGACCTCTGCGGGCGCACAGCCCGAGGCGATCACAAGGCCCGCCGCCACGAGCGCGTTCTCGGCCTGGAAGCCTCCAATAAGCGGTAGACGGACCTGGCGCGCCTGACCGTTCCAGGCGTAACGAAGCTCCTGGCCGGTGGCGTCAAACCTCTGCGCGACAAGCTGGAGAGCGGCCTGATCATCGCGGCCTATCGTGAGAATATCGGCGCCCCGGCTCTGGGCAATTTCAACAATCTCGGGGCCCATAGGATCGTCGGTATTCACCACCGCCGTTCCGTCCTCCGGCAGGACCCGGTCAAACAGCCCAGCCTTTGCGGCAAAGTAGGCTGCGAAATCTCCGTGGTAGTCAAGATGATCCTGACTGAAATTCGTGAACGCGGCCGCTGTGAGCCGGACCCCATCGACGCGGCGTTGTTCGAGGCCGTGCGAGGACGCTTCCATCACCGCATGGTCGATCCCCTCTCCGGCCACATCGGCCAGGATACGATGCAGCGTGATCGGTTCAGGGGTGGTATGCTCAAGCGGGACGCTATAGCAGCCCTCGACGCCGGTTGTGCCGATATTCACGGCCTCGATCCCCATCGCCATCCAAAGCTGACGGGTAAACGTCGCCACGCTTGTTTTTCCGTTGGTTCCGGTCACCGCAACCGCAGTTTCGGGCTGGCGCCCGAACCAAAGCGCGGCGACATAGGCCAAGGTTTGGCGTGGATCTTCCGCGATCACCACCGGGACACCCGCCGCGCTGAGCGCGTCATGGGCAATACGCTCACCCTCTCGGTCCGTGAGCACAGCGGCTGCCCCAAGACGGAGCGCGCCGGGGACAAAGCGGGCGCCGTGAATTTGGCTGCCCGGGAGAGCGGCAAACAGGTCACCCCGTGTCACCGCTCTACTGTCGACGGCGAGGCCAGTGACGCGGAATGCGCTTCCTCCCGGGACTGCGAGCCCCAGTTCGCTCAAGGACCGTTCCGTGGCCGGGGCTGCCATGCTCGCTTCACCTGCCGTGTCTAGTTTGACGCCAGTGTTAGCCCGGATGTCCCGCGGGGTTCAATGTCCGGCGCGAGCCCCAGCAGAGGCGCTACCCTGCGGATCACTTCCGCCGCAACCGGCACCGCCGTCCAGCCCGCAGTTCGTCGCGGCTTCTTACCCGATGTCTCCACCGGCTCGTCCAGCGCCACGACCAGGACATAGGCCGGATCAGAGGCAGGAAAGACCGAAGCGAAGGTCGCAATCACCTTGTCGTCGTAGTATCCGCCATTCGGCTTTGGCTTATCGGCGGTCCCGGTCTTTCCGGCCACCTCGTAGCCCTCAACGTCGCCAAAGGTGGCGGTGCCCTCCACAACCACCTTGCGCAACAAGGAACGCGCGATCCGCGAGGTCGCCTCAGAGACAACGCGGGGCCCCGGGGTTGCGCTCTGGCGACGCAGAATGGTCGGCGTGACCAGCGTGCCCCCGTTCAGCACCGAGGCATACGCCGCCGCGAGATGAAGGGGGCTCGCTGAAAGCCCATGCCCGTAGGATATTGTCATCGTTGAGATCTCCGACCAGTTGGGCGGCAAAAGCGGGCGCCCCGATCCAGCCTCGACAAGCTCGACCGCGGTGGGATCCATGAAACCCAACCGAGAAAGGAAGTCTCGCTGCCGTTCGATCCCCAACATCATCGCGATGCGCGCGGTGCCAATGTTGGAGGACTTTACGATGATCTCCTCAACGGACAATCTGTCGCCGTAATTGCGCAGATCCCGGATCCGATGACGGCCCCAGCGGAGCGGGCCTTCGGTATCAATCATCGTTCCGGCGTTCACCAGCCCGAGATCAATTGCTTGGGCGGCCGTAAAGATCTTGAAGGTCGAGCCCAGCTCGTAGACACCTTGCACAGTGCGGTTGAAGAGCGGGCTATCGGCGGCATCGCCCTCGGTCAACGGGACGGGCCGATCGTTCGGATCGAAATCGGGGAGGCTCACGAGGCTAATTATTTCGCCGGACCGAATATCCATGAGGACCGCCGCCGCGCCCTTGGCGTTCATCAACCGCATTCCGCCCAAAAGAACGTCCTCGGCCACCGCCTGCACCGAAAGATCAAGCGAAAGCTCAAGAGGCGCGCCGCCGGTCGCGGGGTCGCGGAGGTAGTCGTCATAGCTTTTCTCGACCCCGGCCACGCCGATCACCTCGGCGGAATGGACACCTTCGCGACCGAAACCGGCTCCGCCGAGCACATGCGCGGCCAGGCTACCATTGGGATAAAGCCGCATCTCACGCGGCCCAAAGAGCAGACCGGGCTCGCCCAGGTCATGCACCGCCTGCTTTTGCTCCGGTGAGATTTTTCGTTTGATCCAAAGGAATTTACGGGGGCCTGTGAAATCGCGCCGAAGCCGTTCGCCGTCAATGTCCGGGAAGATCTCCGCAAGAGCAGCGGCGCTCCCCTCTGGATCCACCATCAAGGGCGGCTGGGCATAGAGCGAATGCGTGGTCAGGTTGGTGGCCAGAATTCGGCCGTTCCGGTCAATAATGTTCGAGCGCTGTGCCAGGATAGACGCGCCCGTGGCTTGTGCCCGTGGCTCCTCTGGCTCAGAGACTGCAATGCCCGCCATCCGCCCGCCCACAAGCAGGAACGCGCACAGAAAGAAAATCCCTAGCACCAAGAGGCGCCCCTCTGCCCGCTCGCGCGCCCCGTCGCGCGTCTCGTCATGTCGCTTTAGAAGGTTCTCTCGCTCGATGACGTCGGGGTTCCCGCCCTTTGCGCGCGCCGCGAGGATCATCGCGAGTGGTCGCAACGGCCGCCGGGTCATCGGCCTTCTCCCGCGCGGGCGGATACAATGTCGTCAAGGTCATCGAGGCCAGAGAGCGGATAAGAGAGCATGGTGGGTTCGGCAAACTGACCAGGAGCCAAGGGAAACAGACGCAGTCGCTCAAAATTCATGTCTGCTAGATCGCGCAGACGATCGGGCCGGTTGAGATACGCCCACTCGGCACGCAAGACCGAGAGCCGTTCGCGGAGGGCGGCAATCTCGGACTGAAGGATCTCGGTTTCCTGCAACACCGCATGGGTTTGATAGTTCTGGTGGTAGGCCCAGAAAGCGAGGCCAAGAACGATGGAGCTCAAGGAGACATAAATAATGAGACGCAAGGTCTTAGCTCCCTTTCCTGATTACTTTGGGGACGCCAAGTGCTTGGGCATCCAAACGACGCGGTTGCGCTTCGGTCCGTCGGCCTGTCCTAAGTGTCGCGGAACGTGCACGAGGGTTTCTGGCGCATTCCTCGGCATCTGCGGCGATCCCTTTGTTCCGTGCAATCCAACGGGCAAGCACCTCGGGCTGATCGGGAGCATGGCGGTTACCACCACCTCCTCTGCCCGACTGGAAGAAGCGCTTGACGATCCTGTCCTCCAAGGAATGAAAACTTACCACCGCAAGCCACCCCCCTGGTTTAATGGCGTGCTCGGCGGCTTCCAGACCGTCGACGAGCTCGTCAAACTCTTCGTTCACGGCGATGCGGATCGCCTGGAAGCTTCGCGTGGCCGGATGGCTTTGGCCGGGCCTGCGCGGCGGCAGGCATCGGGCAATGATCTGGGAAAGCTGGCCTGTGGTGGCAATTGTGGCGTCGCGGCGCACACGAACGATTTCGCGCGCGATCCTACGGGCGGCACGCTCCTCGCCGAAGTGAAACAGGATATCCGCCAAGAGCGTCTCATCGGCGGTATTGACCAGGTCGGCTGCGCTCTCGCCGCTCTGACTCATGCGCATATCAAGCGGTCCATCCTTGGCGAAGGAGAAGCCGCGATCGGGCTGGTCGAGCTGCATGGACGACACGCCGAGATCCAAGACCACGCCATCCACGGGTTCCGTCGCGTGCCGATCAAGCGTGGAGAACGTGCCCTCCACCAACGACAGGCGCGCGCCGAAGGCGCTGGACCAACTCTCCGCAAGGGAAAACACATCTGGATCCCGGTCGATCCCGATCACCCGGTCGGCACCCGCGTCCAAAAGGCCGCGTGTATACCCGCCCGCACCGAAGGTGCCATCCACCCATACACCCGAAATCGGCGCCACCGCGCCCAGGAGCGGACCGAGCAGAACCGGGATATGCTGGGTTTCGGAGTTGGGCGATCCAGCCCCCGACACGACCTATTCCCCGACCTGATCGAGAAGGGTCAATGGGTCGAAATCGTCGGGGAACTGTTCAAGCCATTCATCCGCCTTCTGTAGCTCGACCGCCTCGAAGGTCTCGGGTTTCCAGATCTGAAACGTGTCACCCGAGGCGATGAAGTAGGCCATCCCGTCGAGTCCGATCTTCTTGCGAAGCCTGAGAGGCAGGACGATCCGGCCCGTCTCGTCGACCGTGCATTCAAGCGAGTACCCGCTGAACAGGCGCTCGAGCGTCTTTCGTTGCATCGACCCCCGCGGCAAACGTGAGATTTTTTCCTCGACCTCAGCGGCGGCCTCAATTGTGTAGCACTCCAGATGCGCTTGCTTGCTATTTCCGTAGACGATGATGAACCTTTGAGCTTTCCCTCGGCTCCAGTCGGGATCACCGGCCTCGATAGGGCCACGGAAATCGGCCGGAATCGAAATCCGGCCCTTCCCATCGACCTTCTGGTCGAATTCACCTCTGAATCCGCGCCTCACGTCCCACGGCTCCTTTGCTCCGCGCCTAGGGCCTCGAACCGATAACGGCGGGTTGAGCTGCTGCCACTGCTCAACCCGCCGCCCTCGTCCCGTTTCCGGGGTAGGTCCGACTGCGCGCGCCACCTGGGGGGATGTCTGCTCGCCCGCGCGCCGGATCTCGTCATCGATGAACTGGGGTGCCTGTATGAAACCTGCTTGGGGTGTGAGGTCTTCCGCCTCTCGTCCCGTTCATCGCGACTAAGGGATGCCATGGGATTTTATGGGAAGCAATAGAAAAGTTCTGATAAAGTTGAGGAAATCACGCTACTTAAGGCTGAAACAGATAACCATGTCAAGCTCTTAGGTAGTTTATGATCAATATATTGATGTTTGTGACACCTAGATACTATATATAGGGAATAGTATGAGTTCAAAAATTCCCATGAATTCCCACTTCATCCGATGTTTATGTCCAAAGGGAAGCGAGAAACAGCCACATCAGACTGCTCAAGCGGCTTGATGGTAACCGAATCATCGCAATTCCCAACAGGGGATGAAGCGAGAACGCGGGTCGCTGAGAAAATTTCGAACCGGCGGTTAAAGACCTCCTCGAACGCTCACGACCCTCTTTTCAGACCCCGCGGAAATGCTGCACAGCAGCAAAGCCCATTCGCCTGATTTTTTGGCACGATATGAACGAACCTAGCAAGATTCGGGTTGTTTTTCATGATTTTGGCGCGGCTGAAATGTCGCAACTTGCGCAATTCGCATAGCAGCCTTGCACTGCAGGGTATTGTGCAGTCGCAGCAAAACGTTAAGTTAGAAGCGACGGTGGGCGGCATTCGCACACCAACGTATTCAGAAGGCCCTACCTCCTCCCTGGGTTTTCTGAGGTTAGCGGTGGCACCCTCCTCCTCCCTGGTGCCACCGCTTTTTCTTTTGCGGTCACGGCCTTGGAAAGAAGGGCTTGGGAGTGCCAAGCGTCGGGAGTGCCCCCGGGTTGTGCTGTGGGCTAAGGAGTAATCCGTGCCCAGAGGCCCTCAACGCGGGCGACCACGCTTTCTCCACAATGAAACAGCGTGTAGGTCATGATCTCCTCAGGCTTACGCAGAACGCCCGGGCGGCCCAGAAGCTCCTTGGCCTTTACAAACGACACATCGTGCAAGTGACGTCCCGTTCCGACGAGTTGCTCGGGCGACACCACGACATCCGCCTTGGGAAGTCCCTTGCCAAGCGCGCCGGCCCGGATGAGCACGGCATGGGCGTCTGGGACGTTCTCCAAAAAGCCCGCATCAAGCTGCATCCTGTCGATCCAAGAGATCGGCTTCAGATTGCCCTGGCCTGTTCGGATAATGTCCCGCTCGCGAAGCGCCTGCGCCGGCACCTCCCCGAAGGACGTCGAAATCCGGGTCATTGGACCAAAGCCAGGCAGGTTCCAGATGACCGGCTTGCTCTTGAGACGCTCAAGGGTGTCCGCGTGTTCTACGTATCCACTCATCGGTACTACTCCGCCCCAACCGTTACTTGCTACCGCCCATCGTGACCGAACCAGCCACCGGTGGACCGACCGTGCCAAAAAAACGCCACGGACATGCAGAACCTAAGGCGTTCAGATCCGCCGTAGAAGGGTCCAAGCCCAAATTCTCGCAATTTCAACACAATCGATCCTCCAGCCAAGCCCCTGAATTCATTTGCCTTCAAGTTCCGCAAGGCGCGTGGATCTGGCTAATGGGGTCCACCTTCGACGATCGTCATTGAGGTAGGCCGAGATTACGGCAGAAACATGGCACGACGCTCAGTTTGTGCAACTTTATGGTGATTTTTATTCCAAGTGTTCCCGATATCCGTGTTCTGCACATCACGGTGTTGGGATGTCTGAGACCGTTACCAGAGCCGGAGAAATCCCCCGATTTCGCTCTGATTGTCCGTGACCTGCAGGATCAAAACGGCACGTCATCGACCTGGGTCGCGGGGATAACGAACTTCGCGACGACCTTCTTGGCCCCCGCCTTGTCGAAGGCGATGTCAAGCTTGTCGCCCTCGATACCCTCAATAGTGCCGTAGCCGAATTTTTGGTGGAACACCCTCTCGCCTTGGGCGAACGCCGACACCGCGTCGAGATCGATCACTGTGGTGCGCGCTTCGCGGGGTTGGCTCATCCCGTACTGACCAGCGCGCTCTTGCAGCCGCCGCCACCCTGGGGAGTTGTAGACATTGGCCTGACTCGCCGCCTCCTCGACCCCTGACACGGTGGCTTGGCCGCCATAAAGTCCCGGAGGCGTGAGGACATCGACATGGGTTTCCGGCAACTCGTCGATAAAGCGCGACGGCAAGGCCGATTGCCACTGGCCGTAGACACGCCGGTTCGCAGCGAACGAGATTGTGCAGACCTCTTCGGCGCGGGTGATGCCCACATAGGCAAGACGGCGCTCTTCCTCGAGGCCCTTCATCCCGCTTTCGTCCATCGAGCGCTGCGACGGGAACAGCCCGTCCTCCCATCCGGGAAGAAACACGCTTGGAAACTCGAGCCCCTTGGCGGCGTGGAGTGTCATGATCGAAACCTTGGAGCCCGCCTCCTCGGTCTCGTTGTCCATGATCAGCGCCACGTGCTCGAGAAACCCCTGTAGGTTTTCGAACCCCTCAAGCGCCTTGATCAGCTCTTTAAGGTTCTCGAGGCGGCCCGGAGCCTCGGGCGTCTTGTCGTTTTGCCACATCTCCGTGTAGCCCGCCTCGTCGAGGATTTGCTCGGCCAGATCGATATGGCTGATCTGACCCTCGCGCACCATGGCGTGCCACCGCGCGAGCCCATCCAGGAGCTTTGCCAGTTCCTTGGCGCCCTTTCCGCCGAGCCCCTTAGCGGCCAACAAGACCCGCGCGCCCTCGACCAGACTGACCCCGTTCGCCCGGGCGGTGGTCTGGATCAACTGCTGTGCCTTATCCCCCAATCCCCGCTTTGGCGTGTTTACGATCCGCTCGAAGGCCAGATCATCGTCGGGACTTACCGTCACACGGAAGTAGGCCATCGCATCACGGATCTCGAGGCGTTCATAGAACCGAGGGCCACCGATCACCCGGTATGGGAGCCCGATTGTTAAAAATCTGTCCTCAAAGGCTCGCATTTGATGACTTGCACGCACCAGAATGGCGGATTCGTGCAAGTCCATGCGCCGCATTCCGCGGGTTCCGCCTTGCATGGCCTCCAGCTCCTCGCCGATCCAGCGGGCTTCTTCCTCGCCGTCCCAGTGGCCGATTAGCC
>JBCCKB010000034.1:0-15811 GCA_039027595.1 Pseudomonadota bacterium
CTATGGACGAGGATACATGTCCATTAAAGTTGTAAAAGACGGGTATCGCCCGCTGACCTTGCGTGATGTTTCCGAAGCATCTGGTGTGTCCGAGATGACCGTTAGCCGCGTGTTGCGAAACCGTGGCGATGTCAGCGAAGCGACCAGGGAAAAGGTGCTCACCGCCGCGCGTGACTTGGGGTATGTCCCCAACAAGATCGCAGGCTCGCTCGCGTCCAGCCGGGTGAACCTTGTGGCGGTGATTATACCGTCGCTGTCAAACATGGTTTTTCCCGAAGTGCTCGCGGGCATTTCCCAGGTGCTCGACGACACCGAGCTTCAGCCGGTGGTCGGCGTTACTCAGTACAAGCCCGAGAAGGAGGAACGTGTCCTCTATGAGATGCTGTCTTGGCGGCCGTCAGGGGTGGTTATTGTCGGGCTCGAACGCAGCGACGCGAGCCGGGCGATGCTCGAGGCCGCGGGGATACCTGTCGTTGAGATCATGGATACCGATGGACGTCCCGTGGATTCGGTGGTCGGGGTCAGCCACCGACGGGCCGGTCGCGAAATGGCCAAGGCCATCGTAAAAGGCGGATATACAGAGATCGGGTTTCTTGGGACGAAGATGCCGCTCGACCACCGGGCGCGGAAGCGCTTCGAAGGCTTCACCGAGGCGCTTGCCAAGGTTGGAATTGAAGTGGCGGATACGGAGTTTTACGAGGGCGGCTCGTCGCTTGCCAAGGGCCGTGAGATGACGGCCTCGATGCTCGAACGATCACCGAAGCTGGATTTCCTCTACTACTCGAACGACATGATCGGGGCGGGTGGCATGCTTTACTGCCTCGAGCAGGGGATCGAGATCCCCGGCAGGCTCGGCCTTGCGGGTTTCAACGGCGTTGAGCTCTTGAGTGGGTTCTCGACCCGGTTGGCGACGATGGATACGTCACGGTTCGAGATTGGCCGAGCCGCCGCCGAGATCGTCGTCCGGTGCGTCGATGAGGGGCGGAATTCAGCTGGAGAGCGGCTTGAACTTGCCCCGCGGATCGAGCCCGGAGATACGCTCGGACTCAAGACCGTCTTCAGCTCCGACTGAGACGGCTCTCCCAACCGCGACGAGGTCTGCGTCTCTTGCATCTGCCGCCTCTTGACGCAGAGTCTCCCAGGACGCGCTGTCGGGCAAGTCCGGGCGCGCATCGGTAGGAATGTACCCAAGCTGCGAAAGGGATAAGAAAATCTCCTCGAAGCTTGCCTCGCCCAAAGAGCGAAAATTCGACCGGTGCGAGGATTTTCGCGTCCAGTCGGTCCGGATAGCATCGATGATGTCTGGAGTGATTGCCTGAAAAGCTTGGTATTGCCGTGTGTAATCGCCGTGATTGGCTCGGCTTCTTCGGAGGATCAGGGCGACTTGGGTGCCTGGCTCAACAACGAAGGCCGCCAGATGTAAAGCAGAGCCGTCGAGCGCAACGATCCGGCGCGCTGCTCGATAACGCGCGATCTGTGTGCGGATATCGTGGCGCTCGGGATGGAAAACCTCATAGCCCATGCGCCTGAGGTTTTCCTCGAGAATCCGCTCTCCCAAAAGTCCGCCCTTGTCTGCCCGAAGAGCCGAGCGCGAGACATAGAGCGCCTGAGGCCCCTCCGGCGTCGCGGCGGCGCGCAGGCGGCTTTTCATGAAGGCGCGGTACGCTGACGATCCTGCAAACCCGTCGCGCCAACCGAAACCAAGCTCTGGCACACAGAGAGTTTCAACCCTTGTGGGAACGTCGACGATCCGAGCGGGAACGGTGATCTCGAGGCATTCAAGAAGCGGCTGGTAGCGCGCGAGGGCACGCTTGGCGGCGTCCGTTTTGCCGGCGAACGGGAGAAATACGACGCCGTCGGGGCAGATATTGTTATCGCCTAACGCCCAGAGGCGCGCTGTCGACTCCACAAGGAAATGGCCGAAATGTCCGCGAAGGTGTCCTGCGTACACGTGCAGACCGGAGAGCTCGTCGACACTCTCTCCTGGCCTAAGCTCTGGGGCAACGGTGGATTTGAGATCCCTGATCCAAGAGCGCGAAAGCTCAACAAATCGGCCGCGTCGGTCAAGTACGCCGGAGGCAAGCTTCGTGCCTGTTGGCCTTTCGGGTATGACAACAGCGTCGCGCAGCTTCTCGATGCGGTCGCGGAAGAGCCTGTCCTTACGTCCAGTTTTTGAGGCTGTATCTATGCCTGTGGTGCCCGATGGTTCGCGCTGCCAGACATGAACGCCACCGCCGGACACGTCGCGGTCCATGGTAAATCCGGCCTTGGCGAGTTCTCGTCGGCACGCTCGTATCCCTTCGCGACCATAGATGTGCCGGTGTGCCTCAAATATGACCGTCCGCACGCTTGAAAGGTCGGCGTGGGCGAAAAAGTCAAGTTCCGCTCCTTCGATGTCCATGATGATCGTGTCGTGAGGAAACTGAGCCGTGACGCTCTGGTAGCGATGGGTGGGTACCCGGACTGAGGTCGTCTTGCGGTTTGCGTTGCCTTGGTTAAGCCCCGAGCCCAGAAAGTTCCCGCGAACATGGAACGTCGCTTCGCTCGGGGCTGCGGGATCACTGAGCACGACGCCGTGGATTAGGTCGATACGGTTCGAAAGTCCGTTCAGCTCATAGAGCTGTCGGATGTGCTCGATCAACGCCGGGTTGGCCTCGACTGCCAGCATCGCCTCGGGCGCACAAGCGCGCGCTACGGCCGCGCCCACAAAACCTGATCCGGCGCCAAGCTCCAATATCCGGGCACCGGGCTTGATCACCGCAGCCGCCGCCTCCACCTCTCGTGCCTCGAAGCGACCCTTCCGAAGCGAGGCGATCATGCTTGGCCCGAAGTGGGGTGCCGCTGGCACCTGGATACCGTGGCTGACGGCGACTATTTCCGGGGGTTGCGGGCTCTCAGGAGGTCGGCTCATGGGCCGACGCTAACCGATCCGGAAATAATCGAGTAGTCAAACAAGCCTAGCAAGGAGCGGGCTGTGGCCCACCCACCCACTACAGGTTTGCGAACGCGCACGCCTATCTCCTGCGTGGCCACGGTTCCCACCCTGGCCAGCGCTGTCTTCTAACCTTGGCGAGCTTTGAAACGCCGCTGCGTCTTGTTGATGACGTAGATCCGGCCTTTCCGGCGCACGACGCGACAGTCGCGATGCCGGTTCTTGAGCGAGCGGAGCGAGTTCCTGACCTTCATGGGTCCTCTCCCAAAATCTCGGGCGCGTGGCGCCTGGTTACCTCTGCGCCGGTCACCCAGCGATTTTCGTGGTGGGCGGTACTGGGATCGAACCAGTGACCCCTACGATGTCAACGTAGTGCTCTACCGCTGAGCTAACCGCCCGGCCGCCATTTCCGGCTGCCCCAAAGAACACGACGCGGGAAGCGAGCTCCCCGCGCCGATCGCCCGGTCTATAATTGGTCAAAGGCTGCCTTTCAAGGGCTTTTGGACTGCCGGCAAATCGGCCTATACTAGAGGAGATCGTCCGGCTCGCGGGCGCGCGTTGGCTTAGGAGGCGGACAGAATGCAGGCTGGCTATCGGGTGCTGATGCCGGAGGTTCGTACGACTTCCGTGGTATTTGCATCGCCCCATAGCGGCCGCGATTATCCGCCCGAGATGATGCGTCGGACATCGCTCAGCGAACGGGCAATCCGCTCGTCCGAGGACGCGTTTGTGGATCTTCTGTTCGACAGCGCTCCGGTCACCGGGGCGCCCCTGATTACTGCGACTGTGCCGCGGGCCTATGTCGACTTTAATCGGTCGCGCGAGGAACTCGATCCCGCGCTGATTGAAGGGGTGCGCCGTGCGTCGCACAATCCAAGAGTGAGCTCAGGGCTTGGGGTGATTCCAAGAGTTGTGGCCAACGGGCGACCGATCTACCGTGGGAAACTGCCACGGGACGAAGCCGACCGGCGACTCGAGCAGCATTGGGCGCCCTACCACCTTGGACTTGAGACACTGCTTCAGGAAAGCCGCGCTCTTTTCGGCGAGGCAGTTCTTGTAGACTGCCACTCAATGCCCCATGAGGCACTCGAAAGCGTGGCGCATCCGGGGGGCCTCCGGCCCGAGATTGTGATCGGGGATAGGTTTGGGGCGTCGGCAAGTGCGGAGTTGGTGGATCGGATTGAGGCTGCCTTCGTCGATGCCGGACTTGTTGTTGTCCGCAATGCTCCCTTCGCAGGTGCGTATTCGACGCAGAATTATGGTCGCCCGGGCCAGAACCAGCATGTCGTCCAAGTCGAGATCGACCGGGCTTTGTACATGGACGAGAGGACGATCCGGCCGAATGCGGGCTTTGCGGACCTGCGTGAGCGCCTGACGCGGATCATCGCCGAGGTTTCGGATTTGGGCCGCCCAGAGCTTCCATTGGCAGCAGAGTAACTTTTGGGTCGGGTTACCTGGTCTAACGGCCACGCGCGACGCATTGTAGGCGTGGCGTACTCCGTTTTCCAAGTGCCTTGACAGGCTCAGGTCGGGCAACTGCAGTCCGTCACCAGCAAGGTGTGGTCGTGCGGTGGGCTGCGCCGCACCGCTGAAGCGGTAGGTGGATAAAGGCAATCTGGAGAATCCGGGTTTTCGGGAACACACGATGGGCTTGTTGCGTGGATCTCGCGCGGCGCACCTATCGAGCCCTCCGGTTCTAAGCTCCGGCAAGGGTTTAGGGCCGCCGTCTCAATCCGGCAGTGCCCATTGGTCCAAATCGGGATCTCTCGTAGACTTCTGCAGGTGGCACTTGCCTGAACAATCCGCCATTCATGCGCGCCCGGAAGACTGCCCAAGTGCACACCAATGGTACACTCAGGGAGTGGAGACGGTTCCCTTTCGGGGTGCCCGCAACTTGCCAAAGGACCAGGGCAAGCTTGGGAGCGATTAGGAACCGCGCCGTAAAGGAGCTTAGCCCGGCCCCAATGTTGAGCACGTTACCTTGCGCGCGCTCAGGCGCCGGCAGGCTAAATCGGCTTGTTCCTCAGAAAGGCCGACGAAGTTCGCCTCGAACCCGCCCGCTCTTTGAACCACGCGACGAAGGGCGCTATCCAGGGTTCCCAGCTCCAAAAGGGCGGTCTCCAATAGCATTCGCTCGGCCGTATGGCGTGAGGGGAACTTCCCGATCGTGATCGCCCAATGTCGCCCACCCGCCGTTGAAAGCCGGGTAACGACCTCAGGCGCGGGTGCCTCGGTCTCTTGGGTTGGCTCCAGGGGCACGTCTCCTTGGGTCAGTCCGGAAACAACTTCCGCGGTTTCCTTGCTCCTGGGTTGGGGGCGGCTCGCCGCGCGCGGCGGGAGCTTCGTCGGCGGTGATAGGTCAATCAATGGGTCGGCCGCCCCTTCGGCGACCATGCTCTCTCCTCGGGCATCCAGATCGACCAGGGCTAGCGTCTGCGCAATGGTGTCTTCCATGCCTGCGATCAGCGGTCCCTCTTGAACCTGGGGCCCCGGCCTCGCCCGCGGACGGATACTGCGGGCAACGGCGCTTTGTGCCGAGCCAGCATGGGCCCCCGGATTATAGGCGGGACGCGAGGGTTTTCGAGTGTCGACGTGACGGTCAGCGCGCTGAAAGCCAATGTCCATTAGTTCCGCCACATGGGCGTTGCGCGTTCTCGTCGAGCGTCCCCCGAACACGGTCGTTATGATCCGCACTCCGCGTCGTTCAGCCGAGGCGACCAGGTTATAGCCCGCGGCTCTCGTGTAGCCAGTCTTAATGCCATCGGCCCCACTGTAGGCTCCGAGGAATTTCCGGTTTGTATTGTAGACTTCGCGCAGACCCGCGTGGGTCGTGCGACGTTTGAAGATCGGATAGTATTCCGGGTAGTCGTAGAACACATGGCGTCCCAGCAAGGTCATGTCACGGGCGGTCGAGAGATGTCCGTTCTCGGTGAGTCCATGGGCGTTCTTGAAGGTCGTCCGCGTCATGCCCATGGCCTTGGCGGTCCGGTTCATACGCCGCGCAAAGGCGGCTTCAGATCCCGAAATTGCCTCTCCGATGGCTGTGGCCGCGTCATTCGCCGATTTGATCGCGGCGGCACGGATGAGATACCTCAAGGCGATCTTCTGGCCCGCCTTCAGACCGAGTTTTGAGGGCGGCTCCGCGGCGGCCTTGCGCGAGATCTCAACCTTAGTGTCGGCTGAAATCTCACCGTTCTCGATCGCCTCGAAGGCAATATAAAGCGTCATCATCTTGGTGAGCGAGGCGGGATGTAGTCGGCTGTCTGCATTGCGCGACCGCAAGACCTCGCCCGTCCTGGCATCCATAACCATCGACGCGTAGGGTGCTGCACGAACCATTGAAGAGCCGCACACCGCGCACAATAGAAGTACGAAAAAAAGCCCCAAGTGGAGCCACTGCCCTTTAACGGTCGCCACGAACGCGCGCCCTTATCTGCCTCTGCCGCCGGATCTTTGCCCGAACGTGCTTGATTTGATGTTAATTTAGCATGGCTGAGCCAACCCGAAAACACCCTATTTTCAAAGAGTTTGACTGTTCCGATTACTGAGCCCAGATTTTGCGAGACTTTCCGCCTCGGCTACCACATGTCAGACCTATGACAGGCGTTCTAGGAGCGGTGCGAGGCCCGAAAGGTCTGAAATTTCAGCAAAACGTGCGTGGTCGGCTGGAATATCAGCCTGTTCGAGCGCCCAGGTCAGCCCGTAAGGTACATGGACGCCCCAGGCGCCCGCAGCGATCGCGGGCAAGATGTCCGAGCGGACTGAGTTACCCACCATCACGGCGTCGTGCGACCCAGAGCCATGCTTTCCAAACACCTCGCGGTAGGTGGCTTCCGTTTTGTCAGAGACGATTTCCACGCCGTGAAACAGATCGCCCAGCCCCGACTGAGCCAACTTTCTTTCCTAATCAAGGAGGTCGCCTTTGGTGATCAGGATAATGCGATGCCGTGCCGACGCGGCGGTAACGGCCTCGCGCGCATGGGGTAAGAGCTCGATTGGGTGGCTCAGCATCTCCTGACCAGCCTCAATCAGCGATTTGATTACCCGCGCCGGCACCCGCTCATCCGTGACCTCGATGGCTGTCTCGATCATGGACAGAACGAAGCCTTTGACGCCAAAACCGTAATGCCCGAGGTTTCGGCGCTCTGCCTCCAAGAGCCGCTCATCAAGATGAATGGGGTCCGCAAAGTCAGCCAAGAGCGCGCGAAAGCGCTCCTGGGTCCCTTGAAAGACCCGTTCGTTGTGCCATAGCGTATCATCGGCATCAAAGCCGACCGTGGTGATTTGGACCATCTCGATAACCTTGACGCTACCTTAACTCTTTTCACAAGAGATCGGCTCATTATATTGAAAAACGAAAGCAAAAGCCTTAACCGCCGCCGTGACACCAGTCGAGAGCCCAACCTTGTCCCAGGACGATGACGCTGACCGGAAGGACGGTGACTCGGGCGTTTTGCTCGAGACCAAAACCCGTACCCAAAGGCCCCCACTCTACAAGGTGCTTCTACTGAACGACGACTTCACCCCAATGGAGTTTGTCGTGCACGTGCTCGAACGCTTCTTCGGCCTCAGCCACGCACAATCGTTTGAGCTAATGCTGACCGTGCACAAGAAAGGTGTCGCCGTGGTGGGTGTGTTCAGCCATGAAATCGCTGAAACAAAAGTGAGTCAGGTGATGGACTTCGCCCGGCGCCACCAACATCCTCTCCAGTGCACGATGGAGAAGGAGTAAGGGGCGGTCCGCCCCAGGTCGTGCGTTGAGCGCCACCCGCCTCTCGATTGCCCTCAACCAGGGGCTCGTCAACTTTGATGGCGCCAAGGTCGCTGTCTGGGGCGCGCGCGCCGGCCAGGATCTCGCGGGAGTCCCGACCGAAGCTCTCTTTGTCTCCGCGTTTCGCCCCGACTACGATGCGCTCGCTGCGGCGGGCCGGCGGGTCAAGACAACCGTGTCCGAAACACTGGACGCCGCGATTGTCTTTGTGCCGCGCGAAAAGGCACTGGCCCGCGCGATGGTTGCCGAGGCCGCCCGGCTCTCGCGGGGGCCCGTTGTGGTTGATGGCGCAAAGACCCATGGGATTGAGGCAATTCTGCGCAAACTCCGATCCTGCCACGACGTGTCGCAAGTGATATCGAAGGCCCATGGAAAGCTCGGCGTCGTTGCGCCTGGGGCGGATCTCGCGGCGTGGGCTGACCCTGGGCCACGGCAGGTTGCGGAGGGATTTCTGACCCGGCTCGGCGTTTTCTCCGCAGATGGAGCGGATCCGGGCTCGCGGCTCTTGGTTGACCACTTGCCCCAGCTGCTTGGCGCGCGCGTGGCCGATTTGGGAGCAGGCTGGGGGTATCTGTCCCGCGCCGTTCTCACTCGGCGCGGCGTCGCGGCGCTTGATCTCGTTGAGGCCGACCTTGTGGCTCTCGACTGTGCCAAACTGAATGTCGAAGATGCTCGGGCCCAGTTTCATTGGGCGGATGCCACTCGGTTTGGCGCGCCAAACAGCTATGATACAATTGTAACCAATCCGCCGTTTCACACAGCGCGGGCGGCAAACCCCTCGCTTGGTCAGAGTTTTCTGGACGCGGCGGCACGGCTTTTGCGTCCAAAGGGCCAGCTCTGGCTTGTGGCGAACAGACAACTTCCCTACGAAAGGACGCTCGCTGGCGCGTTCAAGGACGTCGCCGAGATGGGTGGTGACCGTACCTACAAGATCGTCCGCGCGGCCCGGTTGCGAACGTGAAAGGAAGGCGCTGATGACCTTTTCGATCGCTGGTAAGACCGCCGTCGTCACAGGGGCCGCCAATGGGGTCGGGCTCGCGATAGCACGGCATTTTCAGGAGAATGACGCCAATGTCGTCTTTGCCGACATGGATGAAAAGAAGCTTGTCCACGAGCTAGAGGGCGAAGTTGGGGACGATAGCAACGTGCGCTACTTCGCTGGAGATCTGCGACAGAAGCTCACATGCGCGAACCTTCTGTCCGCCACCATCGATGCCTTCGAACAGGTCGACATCTTAATAAACGCAAGTCGCCAAATGATGCGGGCGGATCCGCTTGATCCAGACGAGACGGCCGTTTCCACGCTTCTTGACCAGAACCTTATCACTGCGCTGCGCCTGTCGCAGCTATTTGCCAAGCGGATGATTCAGCAGGCCGAAAAGAACGGGGTTGAAGAGGGGCCCGTGGGCTCGATCATCAACCTCTCTTCCATCGCGGCACGCCGCACCCAACCTGAACTCCTCGCCTATTCGGTATCTTCGGCGGCGGTTGATCAAATGACCCGCTCGATGGCGGTCGCGCTCGCTCCGCAACGGATCCGGGTGAACGCCGTTGCCTTCGGTAGCGTTATGAGTGCGTCGCTCCAAGGCGCGCTCAAGGAAAATAGCGATATGCGGGAGCAGATCATTGACCATACGCCGCTCGCGAGGATCGCGCGGGCGACAGAAGTGGCGGAGGTTGCGCAATTCCTCGCATCGGATGGGGCAGGGTTTATGACCGGGCAGATCCTCACCGTCGATGGAGGGCGCACGCTTATCGACGCGGTGGACGCTCCGGCTCATTAGTTTGGGACTTGCGCGTTCCTGAGAGCCGTTAAGCCCGAACCGATGCACAATGAAGCCGTATGTCGGCCTATCCCGCCGCTTGGCAGGCCGCCACGCTCGCGCGAGAGGTTACCTCGAGATCGGCCTTGCGCTCGCGAAGAAGGCCCAGCTTGCGACGCTCGGCCTCGGGGTCAATCGCAACAGGTTCGTCCCGTGTCACGATGTCCTCGGTCGTGCAAAACGACAGTCCTGAATACGACCGATACCTACCGGTACAAAAGGTGAGCCTCGGGCGACGTTCAAAGGATTGGTCAATGGCATATCCGCGCTGGAGGTTTGCTTGGGTCTCCGCGATCAGTCCATCGACGGTCCGAAGATCCTTCGTGGCGTCCAGGACGCAGCGTTCTTGGGGCGTCGCGCAGGCCGCGAGCATCAAGAGAAGGGCGAGTCGGCTAGAGACCTTGAGCATGCCAGCACACTATCAGACCGGCGTGCGCCGTGAAATCACATGATCCTGAGATATGGGCTCGCTCGAAAAAAGCTGCTAGCACCTTTCAAACGACGTGGGGGAGCGCCATGGGAGAGATGTTTGACGCCGAGAAAACCCGGGCTTCCGCCTGGTTCCGCGAACTCCGCGATAGCATCGTAGAAGCCTTCGAAGCGCTTGAAGACAGCCAAACGACGGGGCCCTTGGCGGGGCTCCAAGCTGGGCGGTTTGAGGTGACCGAAACCAAGCGGGCCTCCGAGGATGGCTCGGATGCGGGTGGCGGGTTGATGAGTGTCATGCGGGGCGGACGAGTCTTTGAGAAGGTCGGCGTGAACGTCTCGACGGTCTACGGGCGCCTCGGGGAACGCGCACAGGCCGCCATGGCCGCCCGCGGCGTGCCAGGTATGGCAGAAGACCCGCGGTTTTGGGCGAGCGGTATCAGCCTTGTGGCGCATATGCAGAACCCTCACGCGCCGGCCGTTCACATGAATACGCGCATGTTCTGGACACCTGGAGCCTGGTGGTTTGGGGGCGGCTCGGACCTAAATCCCTGCATTGAGTATGACGAGGACACGACGGACTTTCACGGTGTCCTCGAGGCACATTGCCTCCCGCATGGCGATGACCTCTACCCGCGCTACAAGGCGTGGGCGGATGAATATTTCTTCATTAAGCATCGCGGAAGGGCACGCGGCGTGGGCGGTATCTTCTTTGACGACCACAATAGCGGCGACTGGGAAGCGGATTTTGCCTTCACCCAAGATGCTGGCCGTGCGTTTCTGCCGGCCTTCGTTCCCCTGACAGAGCGGCGGCGGAACACAGCCTGGAGCGAGGCAGACAAGGATGTTCAGCTTATTCATCGCGGTCTCTACGCCGAGTACAACCTTGTATATGACCGTGGTACGAAGTTCGGACTCGAGACGGGGCATGATGCGAATGCGGTCCTTATGAGTCTCCCACCATTGGCGAAATGGGTGTGACATGACCGGACCCGGTCCAGACTTCGCTGAAGCGCTTAAGGCAGCGATCGATGGAAAGACAAAGCCTCCGGGCAGCTTGGGCCGCGTCGAGGAGCTTGCGGCCCTCATCGCCTGCGTCCAAGGTAGCCTGTCTCCCAGGATGGAGACGTGCCACCACGTAATATTCGCGGCTGATCACGGGATCGCCGCGGACGGGGTGTCGGCCTATCCCCAAGCCGTAACGCGTGAGATGGTCCGAAATTTTCTAGCAGGTGGCGCGGCATCGACGGTGTTTGCTCGGGCGCTTGGTGTCAGCGTTGCGGTCGTTGACGCGGGCGTGGCAGGGGAACCGATAGAGGCGAGGGAGCTGGTTTCCGAACGCTTGGGTGCTGGAACCCAAAGCTCGCGCCAAGGGCCCGCGATGACAGCCGAGCAAGCCATGCGCGGTCTTGAGATTGGTCGCCGGATTGGCGCCGACGCGGGCACCGATGCGCTGTCGCTTGGAGAGATGGGCATTGGAAACACGTCGTCATCGGCACTCGTGGCCGCGAAACTCACGGGTCTCCCGGTATCGGAGCTCGCAGGTCGCGGGACGGGGTTGGATGACCCTGGCCTGTCCCGAAAGATTGGTGTGCTCGAAGAGGCGGCGCGTCGGACGTCTGCCCGTCTCAGCGCACATGAAGCGCTTAGGGAGTATGGCGGCTTTGAGATGGCAATGTTGGCCGGTGCCATGCTTGGTGGCGCGCGCGCGGGTCGCATCGTGATAATTGATGGCTTCATCGCGACGGCAGCTGCGGCTCTGGCGCTTGAACTCGATCCGGACAGCAGGGCCGCGATGGTGTTTTCTCACCGCTCCGCCGAAGCGGGTCATCAGCGGTTGTGCGAGGCGCTCGACGTGGACCCGCTCCTCGATCTCGACCTTAGGCTGGGTGAGGGGACTGGCGCGCTTCTCGTCTGGCCGCTCTTGCGGGCGTCTGCCGCCATGCTCGCCAACATGGCAAGTTTCGAAAGTGCAGGGGTCAGCCGGGAGTGACCCGCCGGATCACCGAAGAATGGGTGATCTTCTGTCTTGCGGTCCAGTTTCTGACCAGGCTGCCCTTGGCCCGAGATGGGGACTGGACCGCTGACCGAATGGCCTCCACTCCGCGCTGGTATGGCGTCGTAGGCGGTATTGTTGGCGCTATCTCGGGCATTGTCTATTGGGGCGCGGCGCTGGTTCTTCCGCCGCTTCTTGCGGCGCTACTTGCCGTTGCCGCCGCCGTGATCGTCACGGGGGCGCTGCATGAAGATGGGTTCGCGGACTTTTGCGATGCTCTTGGTGGGAGCGCCGAGCCGGATCGGGCGCTCGAGATCATGCGGGACTCGCGCATCGGTACATATGGCGCCCTGGGTCTTGGTATCTTGGTTGCAATCAAGATTGCGTCGCTCGCAAGCCTGCCGGCCATCCTGGTGCCGGCCGTCTTGATCTCTGGCCATGCATTGAGCAGGGCAACCTTGGTCGTTGCGGTCGCAACGGAGAGGTACGTTCGCCACGAAGGGCTCGGCAAATCCGTTGCCGCGGGCCCCTTTGACGTGGGTGTCGCCTGCGCGACGGCCCTTGCCGCTTTTGCGCTGCTCGCGGTTCTCTCGGCCGAATCACGGATCGTCCTCGGATTGGTGGGTTTAACGGTCGGGCACCTCGTGATCCGGCGAATTTTCCAGCGGCGACTAGGCGGTTACACCGGGGATTGTCTTGGCGCGTTGCAACAATCCAGTGAGACGGCGTTCTATTTGTGCCTGGTTGTGGCCCTTGGCTGACAGGATCAGCACTTTGTGACCTCAATCAACTGTGACTGGTTTACAGCCTGGAAACCAACACTATGTTATGCACAAGCTCTGGGTGGGCAGTCAGGAGCGACAAATGACCAAAGAGATGGCGCTAATTGCCATCATTGCATTGGCCGCTCCAGCCACGGCCCTGGGGCAAACGGCGGGCGATTGGACCGGAGGGTCCGTCGGCGGCCAAATTGGCTATCTTGATGGCGAAACGAGTGGCGCTGCTTCCATCGACGGGGATGGCGCGACCATCGGCATTCGTGCGCACTATGACTACGACTTCGGTGACTATGTGATCGGCGGTGGGATTGAGTTCGACAGTGGCGATGTGGATCTCGGCAATGGTGCGGCTTCAATCGACAACGTCCTGAGGCTCAAGGCGCGCGCGGGCATCGATGCCGGGCAGAACTGGTACTATGGAACGTTCGGTTGGGCGCAGGCCTCGGTCGGCGATCCCGCCGATGCAATCGGTGATTCAGACGGGTATTTTCTGGGCCTGGGTGCCGAGGTTACCTTGTCGGACCGTGCCACGGCAGGTGCGGAAATACTCTATCACAACTTTGATGATTTCGATCTCGGCGGGCTCGAAGCAGACGCCACCACGCTCAATTTCTCGGTCAACTTTCGGTTCTGAAACCCGGGGCGGCGCCCGTCGGCTTTGCCTGTCGGGCCGAAGCATGCGCGAGCGTCCTCCAGCAGTGAAATCGTTGACATCCTATCGTGCAACTTGTGCAGCAAGTTATTTGCATGGCCGTGCTCAAAGGCTTGGTGGCTCGTGATGCCGAACACGGTGCACAGTCAACGCGCTTCGGGGGCATCGCTGATTTCGCATATCGGTTCGGCGCCTAGCCAGGTTACGGATGGGCGATGCGGGGGATGACACGTGCGTCTTGCCTGCACCTTACCCCCCGCGCACCGCATCGATCATAAGTTGGACATGGTCGGGATCTGCGTCTGGCGTAATTCCGTGGCCCAGGTTGAAGATATGCGGTCCCCCGGAGAATGCCCTGATAATTGACCGCGTTTCCTCGACGAGCGCCTCCCCCCCGGTCACCATGTGGCGGGGATCAAGATTGCCTTGGACGCAACCGTCAATTTGAACATGCTCGGCAGCCCAGTCCGGAGCTACGGAATTGTCGATCGCCACGCAATCTGCTCCGGTCGCACCGGAAAAGCCCATGTACCTATCACCAGCTTCACGGGGGAAAGCAATGACAGGAACATTTGGGTGCAAGTCCTTTAGCTCTGTGATGATGCGTTTCGCAGGCGCAACGGCGTAGGCCTCGAAGTCGGCTCCGCTCAGCGATCCGGCCCAGCTGTCAAAGATCTTTACGACGTCCGCACCGGCTTCAATTTGTGCCGAGAGATAACCGATCGTGGCCTCGGTGATCCGCTCTAACAGGGCTTCAAACAACGCCCGGTTTTCGAGCTTGAGCGCATGTGCGGGGCCTTGGTCCGGAGTTCCTCGGCCTGCAATCATGTAGGTCGCAACCGTCCAGGGCGCTCCTGCAAACCCGATCAGTGTTGTCTCCTGGGGCAAGGCGCTCGCCAGGATCGACACTGTCTCATAAACCGGCGCCAAATGACCGTGGATGTCATCGGCGCCCTTGAGGCTGGTAAACCCAGCCTGCGTTGTCACGGTCGACAGGCGGGGGCCCTCTCCAGCGACAAACCACAGGTCGGCCCCAAGCGCATGGGGAATGAGAAGGATGTCCGCAAACAGGATCGCGGCGTCAAAGCCGTAGCGGCGGATCGGTTGTAGGGTCACTTCCGCCGCCAGATCCGGGGTGTAGCAAAGCGAGAGGAAATCCCCGGCCTGGGCGCGCGTTGCGCGATACTCCGGAAGATAGCGGCCCGCTTGGCGCATCATCCAAATCGGCGGCACCGGCAAAGTCTCGCCCGCAAGCGCTCGCATGAGGAGTTTTTGTTCCGCCACGTTGCCTCCCATCCCAGACCACCAGGTTGGTCAGCCGCCGGAGCGAAATTGTCAAGTTGTCACCGCCCCAGGCCCCGGCTACTGCTGTCGTGATGGCCCTTGATCTTCCCACTCCCGACCAACCCCTTCGTATTGGCACGCGCGGCTCACCGCTCGCACTGGCTCAAGCACACGAGACCCGAGACCGCCTCGCCGCCGCTTTTGATTGCCCTGCTCGCGCCTATGAGATTTCCGTGATCCAAACAACCGGGGACCGTGTGCTGGACAGGCCTCTTAAGGAGATCGGCGGGAAGGGATTGTTTACACGCGAGATCGAGGAGCAATTGCTTTCGGGTCAAATCGACATCGCGGTTCATTCGATGAAGGACATGCCCGTTGAGCAACCGCAGGGACTGTTGCTTGACTGCTATCTGCCGCGCGAAGATGTGCGTGACGCGTTCGTCTCCCCCACGTTCGCCTCCATCCAGGACCTTGAGCCGGGCGCGCGCGTGGGCACGTCGAGCCTTCGGCGCAAGGCGCAGCTTTTGCATCGGCGTGGAGATATCGAGGTCGTGGACTTTCGCGGCAACGTTCAGACGAGGCTAAGGAAACTGGAGGACGGCTTGGCGACATGTACGTTTCTCGCCATGGCGGGTCTCAGGAGGCTTGATATGGCCGAGGTCGCCCGCAGTCCGATTGCCCCCGAGGACATGCTGCCCGCGGTGGCACAGGGGGCGATTGGAATAGAGAGGCGCGCCAATGACCTCAGGTCCGCCGCGCTGCTTGAGGCGGTCCATGACACCAACACCGGGTACCGGCTTGCCGCCGAACGCGCATTTCTGGCCACCTTGGACGGATCCTGCGAAACGCCGATCGCGGGTCTCGCAGAACTCTTGGATGGCGCGCTGAGGCTTCGAGGAGAGATCCTTCGCACCGACGGTTCTGACGCGTTTGCGGGCGACCGCACCGCGCCAATCGAGGACGCACCGGAGCTTGGACGGGCACTGGCCGAGGACCTTCTGGCGCGCGCGGGTCCTGGGTTTTTCGATTGGCGCTAAAGGGAACGTCATAAGCCCCTAGCCTTGTCACATAAAATACTGAGGTCGCCGTCGCCTGACCAGCTTTGCCGCCCTGGGGGCGGCAACCGATGCGAGGGGGCACCCGCCCCC
>JBCCKB010000035.1:0-15783 GCA_039027595.1 Pseudomonadota bacterium
CGCGGCGGCGGCCGCCTTACGGGCGAGCCTGCGCTGAGGCGAGGAGACGCGACGTTTGGGCGACACCTCCGAGCCGAGGGGGACGCTGTCCCCCTCGGGCTCCCCCTGGGATATTTGCAAAGAGAAGATGCGCGGGGGCGGCTTGTGCCTTATCGGCGCCCAACCGTTTGGCTCCAAGCGCTTGTGATGGTGCGGAAGCGGGACTAGGTATCCGCCATGTCGCTTTGGGAATACGCCAACCCTCGGAAGTTCATGCAGTTCACGGCGCCCTTGGTGCCGGTGTTCTTCGGGCTCTCCGCCCTCTTGCTTGGGGCGGGACTGGTGTGGGGCTTTTTCTATACGCCCGATGATTTCCGGCAAGGGGCGACTGTGAAGATCATCTATCTTCACGTGCCGGCCGCGATGATGGCGATCAATACCTGGGCGATGATGCTTGTGGCCTCGCTGATCTGGCTGGTGCGCCGTCACCATGTCTCTGCGCTTGCCGCAAAGGCCGCGGCGCCCGTCGGCATCACCTTTACGCTGATCGCGCTGGCCACCGGCGCGCTTTGGGGACAGCCGATCTGGGGCACATGGTGGGCCTGGGACCCGCGACTGACGGCGTTTTTGATCCTGTTTTTGTTCTATCTGGGGTATGTCGCGCTTTGGGCGGCAATCGAGGACCCGGATACGGCGGCGGATCTGACGGGGGTGCTTTGCCTCGTTGGCACGGTGTTCGCGGTGATCTCACGATACGCGCTTGTCTTTTGGAACCAGGGCCTGCACCAGGGCGCCTCGCTTTCGCTTGATGCCGAGGAGAACATCTCGGATGTGTTCTGGCACCCCTTGCTTGTGTCGATCTCGGGTTTCGTGCTGTTGTTCCTGGCGCTCGTGCTGTACCGGACCCGTACAGAAATCCGAGCCCGGCGGCTCCACGCGCTGGTGATGCGGGAGCGCGCTGCGTAGTGCCGGATCTTGGGCCATACGCGACGGCGGTTCTTGGGTCGTATGCCGTTGGCCTCGTATTGATGGCGGTGATCGTCGCCGCGAGCGTTTTCCGGTCCCGGCGGATCAAGCGCGCACTCGATGAGGCGGAGGCACGCGCAAGGCATGGCTAGGGTCTCTTTGTTGATGCTGGCGCCGCCGGTCTTGTTCGGTGGGCTCGCGGCGCTCTTTTATCTGGGAATGCAGCGTGACGATCCGGACGCGCTGCCATCGGCACGTATCGGGCAGCAATCGCCCCCCCTGGGGCTCGAGGCGCTTCCAGGTCAGTCGATGTTTGACGCCGCCACCCTGTCTGGAGACGGGGTCAAGCTTGTGAACTTCTGGGCGAGCTGGTGCGCGCCGTGCCGCGCGGAGCATCCGAACCTCGAGCTTTTGGCGGAGGAAGGCGTGCCGATTTATGGCATCAACTACAAAGATGACCCCGAAAAAGCGCTCGCCTTCCTCGAGGAACTTGGCAATCCGTATCTTGGGATCGGCACAGACGCGTCAGGACGCACGGCCCTGGATTGGGGGCTTTACGGGGTGCCCGAGACATTTGTGATCGATGGACAAGGCAAGGTGGTTTACCGACTTGCGGGGCCCATCACCCGCTCGATCCTGGAAGGGCAGGTGCGCCCGGCCATCGACGCGGCTAAATAGCCCTAGGCCGGGCGCGGGGAAAATACCCCCTTCCCCAATCGCTACCCCCAAGGCGCAAATACGTCCGCGCCCCACTCGTCAAAGCAATCCCGCAAGTGCCAAGACAGCTAGGCCGCCCAACTCGAACAACGGCATGCTCGCGGTTGGCCGAAACCGGATAGGCGGTATTCGGCCCATGTTTCGAAACATCATCGTTTGCCCCCGTAAGTGCCTTGATATTGCCGCGTTCCGACCACGAGGGCGAGGAAACAATTGAAAACCCGCCATTCGTGGCTGTTACGGTGAACATTCCCGGCAGCCGGACATGGATTGTTCTTGGGCAGTTGACGGCGGGATCTTGCCGACGCCGAATCTTCATGGCGAAAATGGGGTCGCGGGCCTGTGCGCCCGCCAAGTCCTTGCCGTGAGCTCGGAGCCGCTTCGGGGTCTGAGCGCATCCTTAGCCGTCGGGCGGCGGGCGGCCCCTAATCCATGGGCGGGGCCTGTCCATCGCGGTGCCGGGCCGCTAGGCTGCCCGCGCGAGATTTCGCAGGACGTAGTGCAGCACGCCGCCGTTTTCGATGTACTCAATCTCAACGGCGGTATCGATCCGGCACTTTAAAAGGATCGTCTTCGTCGCGCCGTCGGCGTAGGTTATGTCGCACGGGAGCTCTTGCAGCGGTTCAACAGCCTCGAGGCCGGTGATTGAGACGGTTTCGTCGCCACGGAGCCCGAGCGATTTCCGTGTGTCCCCTCGAGTGAATTCGAAGGGGATGACGCCCATCCCCACGAGGTTCGACCTGTGGATCCGCTCAAAGCTCTCGGCGACCACGGCCTTCACTCCCAGAAGGGCCGTTCCCTTGGCGGCCCAGTCGCGTGATGATCCGGCCCCATATTGCTCACCCGCGAAGATCACCAATGGAGTGCCGATCTTTTGATGGGCCATCGCGGCCTCAAAAATCGAGGTTTGACGGCCATCCGGGCCCTTGGTGTAGCCGCCCTCAACGCCGTCGAGCATCTCGTTTTTGATCCGGATGTTGGCGAATGTGCCGCGCATCATCACCTCGTGATTGCCACGTCGCGAGCCATAGGAATTGAACTCACGCGGTCTCACCTGGCGATCGGTCAGGTACTTTCCGGCGGGGGTTGTGTCCTTGAAGGACCCCGCCGGGCTAATGTGATCGGTGGTGACCATGTCGCCCAGGATCGCGAGCACCTTGGCGCCGGTGATATCCGTGATCGTCCCGGTCTCCATGGTGATGCCCTGAAAATAGGGTGGGTTCTGGACATAGGTTGACGAGGTCGGCCAGTCATAGGTGAGGCTGTCGGTGGTTTCGACGCCCCGCCATTTATCGTCGCCCTTAAAGACATCGGCGTATTTGGACTGGAACGCCTCGCGGGTGACGGTCGCTTCCACAAGCTCCGCGATTTCCTGCTGGCTTGGCCAAAGATCCTTTAGGTACACCGCCGCTCCAGTGGGCGTCTGCGCGATCGGATCTTTGGTGATGTCGATATTCATGTCACCTGCGAGCGCATAGATCACCACCAAGGGTGGCGAGGCGAGGTAGTTGGCGCGGACATCGGGGCTGATCCGGCCCTCGAAGTTCCGATTTCCCGACAGAACGCTGGTCGCAACGAGGTCACCCTCATTGATTGCCTTGGAAATCTCGGTCTGAAGCGGTCCGGAGTTCCCGATACAGGTGGTGCAGCCATAACCCACGAGGTTAAACCCGATGGCATCAAGGTCGTCCTGCAAGTCTGCGGCCTCAAGATAGGCAGAGACCACTTGGGAACCGGGCGCGAGCGAGGTCTTGACCCAGGGTTTACGGTTCAGCCCAAGCGCCCGGGCCTTTCGCGCGACAAGCCCCGCGCCGATCATCACGTAGGGATTGGAGGTGTTGGTGCAGGATGTGATCGAGGCGATGACCACCGAGCCGTCATTTAGGGTGTAGTCCTCTAACTCAACGGGGGCCGATTTCGGGGCACCTCCCTTGCGATACTCGCCGACGACGCGGGCAAAGGCGGGTGCGGCCTTCGATAACGGCGTGTGGTCTTGGGGGCGCTTCGGTCCGGAGATCGCTGGGACCACGGTACCCATGTCCAGCTCAAGCGTGTCGGTGTAGACGGGTTCGTAGCCCGCGCTGCGCCACATCCCGTTCGCCTTGGCGTAAGCCTCAACGAGCGCGATCACCTCCTCTGGGCGGCCGGTGGTGCGCAGATACCGCAGCGTTTCCCGATCGACCGGGAAGAAGCCGCAGGTGGCGCCGTATTCGGGTGCCATATTGCCGATTGTGGCGCGGTCGGCGAGGGGTACCGTGTCAAGCCCGTCGCCATAGAACTCGACAAACTTTCCCACCACGCCTTTTTCTCGAAGCATCTGGACGACCTTCAGCACGAGATCGGTGGCGGTGGTGCCTTCGGGCATCTCACCGGTGAGCTTGAAACCAATGACTTCGGGGATCAGCATCGAGATCGGCTGGCCCAGCATGGCGGCCTCGGCCTCAATCCCACCCACGCCCCATCCGAGAACGGCGGCTCCGTTGACCATGGTCGTGTGACTGTCGGTCCCGACAAGCGTATCCGGATAGGCCACATCCTCACCGGATTGATCGGTGTCGAACCAGACCGTCTTGGCGAGGTATTCGAGGTTCACTTGGTGGCAGATCCCGGTGCCGGGGGGGACGACGCGGAAGTTATCGAACGCCGATTGGCCCCATTTGAGGAAGGTGTAGCGCTCCATGTTGCGCTCATACTCCCGGTCGACATTCATCTGGAAGGCGCGGGGATTGCCGAACTCGTCGATCATCACCGAGTGGTCAATGACAAGGTCGACGGGGTTCAGGGGATTGATCTTTTCCGCATCACCACCGAGGGCGACGATCCCGTCTCGCATAGCCGCCAGATCGACGACCGCTGGGACACCGGTGAAATCCTGCATGAGCACGCGGGCGGGGCGGTAGGCGATCTCACGGGGGTTTTTGCCGCCCATCTCGGCCCAGTCGGAGAACGCCTTTATGTCATCGATACTCACGGTCTTGCCGTCCTCGAAACGGAGCATGTTCTCGAGCACGACCTTGAGGGCCGCGGGCAGGGAGGCGAACGCGCCCAGCCCGGCTTCCTCGGCGGCGGGGATCGAATAGAATGCGTAACTCTTGCCGCCAGCATCAAGCGTGCGACGGGTCTTGGCTGTGTCCTGTCCGACTGTGATGGGCATGGCGCGGTCCTCCGTCCTGAATTTGCGGTTTGTTGTTTGACTATCGCCGGGCTTCACCCTGTTTCAAAGCCCTGGTTCTGAAATGTATGCTATCGTACACCGATCTTTTCATCCTTTGTTACGCAATCTCTCAAAACCTTGATTGGTTCGTCGACGGGCGAGCCGCTAGGAAGGCGCGACCCAAGGGGATTGTGTGCCAATGCGGCTTTTGAAGATTGTCCTGTCCGTTCTGTTCCTGGCGTCGGCAGGCGTGGCTTGGGCGCAGGAGCGGCTTGTGGTGGTGGAGCTATTCACATCGCAGGGCTGCTCGTCCTGTCCGCCCGCCGATGCGATCCTGGGCGAGTTGGCCGAGGGGGGTGATGTGCTCGCACTCGCCCTCCACGTGGATTATTGGGACTATATTGGCTGGAAGGACGCGTTCGCCTCACCCGCCCATACAAAGCGCCAGCGCGCATATGCGCGCGCCAGGGGAGAGCGGACGATTTACACACCGCAGATGGTGGTGGGCGGTGTCGATCATGTGATCGGCACGCGGCCGATGAAGCTTGCGAAGCTGATCAATCGTCATAGCGGGCGTCCCGCGCAGGTTAATATCTCGCTGAATCGCCAGGGGTCAGATATCGAGATTGATGCCCGAGCGCTCGCAGCCATAAACGGCAGGTACTTGGTTTGGGTCGTGCGCTTTCGCCCCCAGGAGACCGTTGATATTCGCCGAGGCGAGAACGCGGGCCACACGCTGACCTATCACAATATTGTCACCGACCTAACCGAAGCCGGGCGCTGGAATGGCAAAGGGGCTTTCAACGCGACCGTCCAGATTCCGGAAGGTGGCGAAGTCGCGGTGATGATTCAGGAAGAAAACGCGGGGCCCATTCTGGCCGCGGCCCGGGCGCGGTAGGGGGCCGCGAGCCTTCCCGTTTGTTGGAATTCGGCCTTTGGGGACTAAAAGTCGAGCGGGCTGGCAAAGGTCGCCGGGAAGCTGCGGTGCGCAATAACACGCGCGGAGACCAAAACGGTCTGGGTCGATATGCTCTCCCTGAGCCGCGCAAGCCTCCGACACCTCTCGTAAGACAACGAGTTCGGTTGCCACTGTTTCAAGGGCAATGGCTGCTGCGGTCCGGATCCCGACCGTCTCAAACATCCCATGTCGCTGATGCGCGCATGAGAACCAACGCGGCACTGGCCCAGTCGATCACCTTCAACACAGATGCCGCGCGACCCCTTACGTGAGTTCTTTGCGACCGTTGAAGCCTACGTAGTTTCCGTCACTACCTGGCTCTCAGAGCGCATGACTGGTCTGGGCGCAACGGCACTATCTGTCGTACCAGTGTCGACGCGCCGGTGCGCGCGTTGACCGATCACTCACATCGCAAGTCGCTCTTGCTCACACGTTTACCGATGACGAGATGGACCATCTTGTTGGCGGTTCGCGCGTCGAATGGGGTAAGACTGAGCTTAAACTGATCCGCCGGAGTGCTGCTTGTACTTGGATATCCTTGTGCCTGCTCCTCGAGGATCCCCACAGTTATTTCTTCGCCCATGCGCACGCTGTCATAGTAGTCGGAGAAGTAGTGGACCCCGCCCATGTTGCGGCCGATTGAGATGTTGGCCGCCAGCTTGTTAAGCTCGCCAAGCAGCGTCAGGGGCGCGGACGCCTCCTGCATTTCAAGGCGGGCGCCGTCGTCGACCGTGGCAAACTGCACCGGAATGCCGTCGGGCCCTCCGCTCTCGAGGGGTGTGCGGAAGGCCACCGAGTTGCCTTTCCATGTCAGCTGAGCCGTCGTATCGAAGAACGCCTTGAGAACGGTGACACATGCACCGGCAACCGTCGCATGGCCCGCGCCATAGGCCGGATGCATCGGAGAGCCCTCCTGAAAGGCCATGGGGAGCAACGGGAGCTCCTCGCCGCCCATGGCGTCGTTGTGCGCTTGAACGGCGCGCAGGACCGGTCGTAGCTGTTCGGCCATTTTGCTGAGCTGTCCCGCAACGTCCGGGAGAGCCTTGATCTCGTCCAGCTCTTCGATCTTGGAAACCCGGGCCAGGCGCCCAGCGAGCGTTTCGGGGCGCAGCCGCAGATGGGTTTGGAATTTCTGGTAACGAACCGCTTTCAGCCCGCGCGTCGCGACCTCGGTTACCAGGCTCAAGATGTGCGGTCCGCCAAAGAGTGCGAAACCGGTAGCGTTATTGCGCTTTTCTGTCGTTTTCTCTCTGTTTATTGCACCACCGGCCAGTTCCGCGAAGCCCGGATCGAACGGCGTACGCATTCCGAGCAGAATCAGGCAGGCGTTTAGATAGGCCTGATAGAGCGCGTCGTCGTGAACGTAGGTCGCAAGATCGCGCGGCGTATGGATGAAGCGGGTGCCCGGAGCGAACAATGTGTCGTCGAAACGAACATCCGCGCCGTTCTGCACGTCCAGCCAGTCGCGCCACGTGATCATCCAGTCCTGTTTCGTCGCGTTTCGCACGCGCTGATCAATGAACTGTGCTCCATAGGCGATCTTACCCTGATCCTCCGGCGGTGTGTTTGGCCCATCCTGGCTCCCGATCAGCATGAATTGCGACAGATACGGTCCCATGTCCGCGCCCAGGCTCGCGCCTCGGAACGCCGTTTGAGCGGTCAATTGGCTGCCGTCCATTGTGCGGGGCCTGGGGCTGCCCTTGACCAGATCTGGAAGTGCCGTTGGAAACCCGCTGGCGGCGTAGGGCAGGTCATTTAAACGTTGGACTGCCGCCGCCATGTCGGAGTTGGTGGACCCGTCCTGGAACGCAGAGAAGGGGACGTCGCGCAAAAGCGCGAGCTCGTAAACCTCAGCCATTTCAAAGGCGAGCTCGTCAAACGTGCCGTCTTGCGCGTTCAGCGCGGGCGCAGGCGGCATCGTCACGGCCTGAGCGTCTGGCCCCTGCAAATCGAAGACAAAGCCCGCCGTTGGCGCTTCCCACTGTCGCCGCCTTTGAAGCAGCGTTGGCAAAGATACCTTGGTGGTGAAGTCGGCGATCTTGCCCTTGTCGATTGCCGCGCGCAGTGCCTTTGCGTTGTCTGGATCGGTGACCAGGCCGGTGCTGGCACTGTGCTCAAGGCCCTTGGTAAAGCTCATCGCCCAGAAAGCGCCGGTCAGAAGCTCCTCATCCTTGTTTTGACGGTGCAGCGGGCCCTTCGCGGCGCGCGTCTTGGCGCGCTTCGCCGCCTCCTCTGCTTCCCTTTTGCGAATCTCCTTGGCGTCTTCAATACGCTTCTTTTCAATCGGATCTATGGGCATATCTTTCTCCTCAATGGCTTTAGCGCGAATGAATGTTTTCGAAAAAGCACTCTGAATTAATAACTTGGATAAACTAAATCACCGGTAGAGCCGTATTTCACTATCCGAAAATCATCAATTTGCTGACGCGACACTAGCCATTCTGTAAAACGAACTCCAGACGAATTTCGGGAACCTGTGATCTCTCGAGAGCTACGAGTGCCTGGGAGCGCGCATAGGGTTGCCACTTTGGGTTTCGCCCATGGGGCTGAGGTTGGGATCTTTTGCGCGAACGCGGATCGCGATGTGCCAAGATCTCGGGCTCAAACGCCCTGGATTGACAAGGGAGGCCCCTTGAACAGCCCCCAAGTCGGCCCGGACTTGGCAAAGATCCTCACTCGGTACGACGGGCCTCAGCGAGGCAGCGCCAGTTCATTGATGCCGAGTCCAAGTTCCCGAGGCGGCTGTCGCTCCCCGAGGCGTTTCCAGATGACGCGGCCCAAGCACTTTGTGGTTCGGAGTGCTGTGTTGCGGGCAAGGGCACTGGGGATCGACGGCATCCAAGGATTTACGCACTCGCGCGGCCAGGCGACATCTCGGGGTTTCGGTCAGAGACGGACCCGCGGCACTATAGGTGTCCGACGAGATCGCCGGCGCTGTTTTGATCCGGTCCAATCGTTCCGGAAGACTGACTGCGTCGCAGCTATTTCCGCAGGTGTGCTCCAGTGCTCTGACCTTGTTCGTCCTGCATCAATTCCGATAGAGATCTCGCGGCAGATGCGCCCCTGGGAGCCACCGCGGTAATGGATGTCCTCGTTTATCGAACCAGGGGCGCCAGAGGGCGCTTGGTTTGCCGGCGCGTCACGTGAAGGGTTCAAGCCAGGGTCCACACGCCCTAGCGATGCACAGTGTCATGAGCTATCGCGTTCAAAACCACACCAGACCAGGGAGCGCGGACGGAACTTACCATGGCTCAAATCGTATCGGCGGGGCGCCTCAGAAAGTCACCATTCTACAAGTCCACAATCGAGGAAGGCGCCGAAAGCCTTCTGACCTACAACAACATGCTCATCCCGCGCGGCTACGGTGATGCGGAGGCCGAGTACTGGCGACTGATCAACGGCGTGTCGATGTGGGACGTGGCCGTGCAGCGGCAAGTTCAGCTGAAAGGTCCGGATGCGGCGCGCCTCGCGCAAACTCTGTGCGCGCGCGATTTATCCGGTCAGGTCTCAGGTCAGGGCAAGTATGTCGCAATTTGTGACCATCGCGGGACATTGATAAATGACCCCATTGTGCTGAAGATCGCCGACGATTGCTATTGGTTGTCCATCGGGAACTCGGACATTTGGTTCTGGGCCCGGTGCGTTGCGGGGGAGCGCGGTCTGGACGTTGCCGTGACGGAACCGGACGTTTCGCCTCTCGCCGTCCAGGGTCCGAGGGCCGCGGATGTCGTTGCGACGATCCTGGGAGACTGGGTGCGGGAGCTAAGGTACTTCTGGTTTCGGGATGCCGAGGTCGAGGGCATTCCGTTGAAGGTTGCCCGCTCGGGCTGGTCAAAGCAGGGAGGTTTTGAACTCTACCTTATGGACGGGAGAAAAGGCGATGACCTATGGCAAATTGTGAAAGCCGCGGGAAAACCGTTTGACATTGGCCCGGGCTACCCAAACCCCTCGGAACGGACGGAGAGTGGCCTATTAAATTACGGCACGGACACCGACGAGAATACCAATCCATTCGAAGTGAGGATGGAGAAGTTCTTAGATCTTGGGGTTGGTGATGACGTCATCGGTATAAACGCATTGCGCAGAATAAAGGCTGAGGGGCCCAAACGACATCAACTTGGCATTGTTTTGAGTTGTGCCCAAGAAGATGAGGATCAGTCCATTTGGTATGAGATCCGACAGGACGGAAAGACTGTTGGGCATATGACCCATAAAGCCTGGTCATATCGAATGGAGCGAATGATTGGCTACGCTTTAATTTCGGTCAAAGCGCAGCCTGGGGATAAAGTGCGGGTGCTCCGAGAACACGATGAAATCGACGGTCAGCTCACCGAGCTGCCGTTCAGATTATAGGCGGCGGGAGCTCCTCGGGTCATCGCCACCTTCTGTCCATGCACGCTGCGGGATTTAGGGGTATTGCGAAGCAAAACGGCACCCTAGACACCGATTTCCGGAGTCGTGAAATCGGAATGGTTGCTCTTAGCCGGGGCCGGGGATCCGGACGCGGGGAAACGCATACGCCCAGACCGCCTTACTCCATCAGCATGGCTTCCGTTTCGATATTGATTGTGACGACATCCCCGACAAGACCATTGGCGACACCGTAATTCATGCCAAACTCGCTTCGTTTGATCTCGGTTGACAAGGACAGCCCAAGGACCTCGCGGCCGTGGCCAAAGGGGTAGGGCGCAGCCTTATTGAGCACGACGTCCAGAGTGACCGGCTGGGTTTGCCCGAGGATCGTGAGATCGCCCGTAACGGTCCCACTTGATGGGCTCGCTGCACTCCCGCCGTTGGCCACGAATGTAATCTGGGGATGTTGCTCGACATCGAGGAAGTCACGGTTGCGCACGTGACCATCTCTGGCTTCGTTGAACGTGTTCACCGAGCCTGCCTCGATGGTGACCGAGACCTCGCCGAGCTCTTGGCTGTCGGCGTTGTAAAAGAAGCCGCCACCGAGCTCCGTGAAAATTCCTAGGGTCTTGGAGTACCCGATATGATCGACAGTGAAGTAAATTGCGGTGTGCGTCGGGTCGAGTTCGTAACGTCCCATGTCAGCGCTTGCGTGGGACGCAATACAGCCGAGGATGGCTGCGAGTGTTATGGTACGCATTGAAAGCTCCTTCCGCTGTTGTCGCCGCCGGCACACGGTATCGTCAATGATGCGCGCCGCGTTATCTCTGCGACAGGAACTTAGAGCGCGACAGGCATAACCCAAGACATGACAAGCAAGTTCTTACTGCGATGCGCGACTTGGAACGTGCACCGGGCGAAGGGCACCGATGGACGACGCAGTGCGGCGCGGATCGAAACGGTCGTCGCCGACGTGATCGCGCCGACCACACCAGATATCCTGGCGTTGCAGGAGGCCGACGAGGAGTGCCGACCGCATCAGGGTATCCTCGACATGGCGCGACTTGCCACGGCAACCGGGCTGGTGTCGGTTCATGATGGCCCAGAGCTTCGATGGGGCCGCGAAAGTGATGGATTTTTGGGCACGGTCCTTTTCCTTTCCCCGCGACTTAGGCGCACCCATGCCGATGTGATTGACCTCCCGGGGCATTGCCATCGCGGCGCTATTTCTGTTGAGACACGCTGCGAAGACCGCGCGGTGCGCGTTGTCTCGACGCATCTGTCCCTCAGCCAGCCGTTGCGGATCATTCAGATGCGCATCATCGGCCAGTATCTTCGGCGCCGCCCCAAGATGCAGACGATTTTCTTGGGTGATTTCAATGAGTGGCGTCCCTGGGGCGGACTTATGCTCCACCCTAAGATCGTGGGAACGCGCTTTCGCGGTCCAGCGCGTCCGACCTTTCCAAGCTGGCGACCCCTCTTGGCGCTCGATCGAATTCTAACGGACGGCGGAGGGGATGTTCGGTCCACAAAGGTGCTCGCGCAGACTGAAACGCGTCTGGCTTCCGACCACTTGCCGCTTTCTGGCGAGGTCACAGTTTTGTGATAAGCTGGGCGGTTCCCGAGTTTCCCGTGCTCTTGTGGACTTGAGCCTATGCGGCATTTGATCGGGCGACGCGCCTTACGCAACGACAGCTACGAAGGGCCCTTTTGATGTTTCCAACCGAGCCGCATCGCGAAGAGCTGGCCTACGCGCCAATGGCGCCCTTGCAGGCTTTGTTCCGAGCGGGTTTGGGGTTGTCGCTGCTCGTGGTTTGCGTGTCTCTTGTGGCCTTCGGGAGCCCCTACATTCCTTTGGTGATCTTTGCGTCGGCAACCGCGATTGCGGGCTACGGGCTGCTGCGAGGCTATCCGCACGACGTGCTCGGCGCATGCAATGTCATCACGCTCTCGCGCGTGGCGCTCACGGCGCTCCTTTGTGGCGCCCTTTTCTCTTCATCGACGTCGGCGTGGTTGGTGTTTGGTCTAGCTGCCTTGGCGTTCGCCCTCGATGGCTTCGATGGGTGGCTTGCTCGGCGCACTGGCTTGGCGTCTGACTTTGGTGCGCGGTTCGACATGGAAGCGGATTCAGCCCTCGCGGCGGTCTTGGCGCTGCTGCTGATGTCCGATGGCATTGCCGGAGTTGAAATCCTTGTACTGGGGTTTGCGCGGTATGCATTCGTGCTGGCAGGGTTCTTGGTTCCGCAGCTCACCAAGGAGTTGGCTCCGTCTCTGCGTCGAAAGCTGATCTGTGTGATACAAATTGCGACGCTGTTGGGTCTGCACTTTCCACTCAGCCCGGATCATGTGTCGTCTTGGCTGCCGATCGGCGCCGCGCTGTTGCTCGCATGGTCGTTCGTAATTGACATCCGCTGGCTCTTGCGGCGAACGGCGTGAGGCGCGCGCTTGTTCTCGGACTGGCCGCAGGCATCGTGTTTGCGGCTCTTGTCCTTCCTAATCACCCAGGCACGATGAAGCTGTCAGCCTTAAACCGCTGGCCTTTGGAACTTCCGGTTATTCTGTTTGGTGTGCTTGCAATGGGCTGGAGCCGCGGCATTACCCACGTACTGGCGCTGGGACTGCTGGCCAGCGTCGTCGTAAAGCTCGCCGACTTCGTGATGTTCAGCGCCTACAATCGGAAATTTGACGTTATTCTTGATCTTTACCTCCTTCACCCGGGCTTTTCGCTGTTGTCGGAGAGTATCGGCAAGACCTGGGCCATCGCGGCCGTTTTGACGGGGTGTTTGGTCGCGATCGCCCTGTTTTTTCTGTTTCTTTGGGCCTTGCGGTGTTGGGCGGCAATCCGACCGATTTGGCCGATTAGGCTGTCATTTGCGGGATTTGCAGTGGTTGCGGCCGCTTGGGCGGCAGCCGACGCCGGGCACCATTTGGACGCTTGGAAGTTTGAAAGAAGTCCTCCTGGTACGGCTTGGACAACCCGTCTGATGATCAAGCGGGGCCAAGAAATGCGGGCCGCGGCAGCCGATCTGGCCCAGTTCCGCGCCCAAGCCGAGCAGGATCCCTTTGACGGTCAAGAGGGGTTGCTGAATGCTCTGGCGGGGCGCGATGTGATCCTGATCTGGATCGAGAGCTATGGCCGGGCCAGCTTCGACAATCCGCTCTATGCGCCCACCCATGTCGCGACACTGCGCGCGGCCGAAGCCGAGCTTGCCGCAACGGGAATGGCGATGCGCAGCGGCTGGCTCACGGCGCCCACGGCTGGAGGGCAAAGCTGGCTGTCGCACGCGACACTCGCGAGCGGTCTCTGGACCACCGATCAGGCCCGGTACACCGCGCTTCTCGCATCTGGTCAGGACTGGCTGTTTCACATCGCGCAACAAGCGGGCTACCGCACATGGGCGGTGATGCCCGCCATTACCATGGCCTGGCCTGAAAGTGCCGCGATGGGCTTTGACCATGTCTTTCCAGCCAGCGATATTCCCTATGCTGGGGCGCGGTTTCGCTGGGTGACGATGCCTGACCAATTCACGCTGTCTGCGTACCAAAGGCTCCTGCCGGCGGACCCGCGTCCGGACTTTGTTCAGATCGCCCTCATCTCATCGCACGCGCCCTGGACACCCATCACCGATGTTGTTCCCTGGGACGCCATTGGCGATGGGACGATCTTCAATTCCATGGCGGATCGCGGGCCCACGCCTCGCGAGCTCTGGAAGGACCGTGACAAGGTGCGCGACGCCTATCGGCGGTCAATCAACTATGTGCTTGAGGTCACCTTTTCCCACGTAGCCAGAATTGCCGCTGACCCACAGCGTCGTGCGCCTCTTGTTATTGTCGCCGGAGATCACCAGTCCGCGCCATTTGTTGTCGGCTCGGAGAACCGCGACGTTGCAGTACATATGATCGGACCTCAGACCGTGCTGAACCGGATCATAGACTGGCAATGGACCCATGGCCTGATACCAGAGAGACAAGGCCCCGTGAGGCGAATGGACCGCTTCAGGGATGACTTTATTGACGCATTCACAGTGTCCGAAAACGCTCTAGAAATATCGCAATGAATGTCGTTCTGATCAAGTTTGTCGTCTCAATCGGTTTGGTCGCCTTGGTGTTTTGGTGGGTCGATGGCGCTGATGTGCTTTGGCGGCTATCGGGTGTCTCAATCCCCTGGATGACGCTTGGCGTTGTCGCGCTCAGCGCAGCGACCTTCTCGATGGCGCGCCGCTGGCAGATTGTTGCCGCTCACCTTGGGCTACACCTGAGCTTCTGGGCGTCCCTGCGAGAATACTATCTCGGGTCGTTCATAAACCAGGTCATTCCGGGCGGTGTCACCGGTGATATCGCGCGAGCCGTGCGCGCGCGACATGGCGCAAACCTGAAAACGGCGGCCCTTTCCGTAGCACTTGAACGCTTCCTTGGTCAGGTTGCGGTTTTCCTCGTGCTTGCCTTCGGTCTCGCCTTCGCTCTGATCCTGCCCGGCGGCATCGCGTGACCCAAGGTCGCATGGGTGTTACCCGCCGGTGTCTTGACGCTCGCCTGTGCCAGCGTGTTCTTTTTGAAAGGGAACGGGGTGTTGCATCGCTTTACGCGACAAAGCCTACGTTTGCTGCCGCGGCCGGAACTGATCTGCCATGGCGCGCTGGTCTGCGCATGCCTTTTCCTTGGTTTCTATGCCTGTGCCCGTGCCGTCGGCATCCTGATCCCTCCGGCCGGTTGGATGACCCTCATCCCGCTGATCCTTTGCGCCATGCTGGTTCCAATCTCAATTGGGGGTTGGGGTTGGCGCGAGGGTTCGGCGGCGACACTCTTCCCGCTGATTGGCGCGGACCCGAGCGCGGGTGTCGCCGCTGGCATCACCTATGGCGGCGCAAGCCTTTTAGCAGCTCTGCCTGCTGTCGCGATCCTATTAACACGCACCCTGAACAAATCTGATCCAACCCTCCCCAACAGAGGCTCATCATGTCCCAACCCACCCACCTGAACCGCCGTTTCTTCCTAGCCACCTCCGCTGCGGGATTTGCATCCTCAGCTGTCGGATTACCTGCTTACGCCGCCAATTTAACGGAGGTGAACTTCCAGCTTTCATGGCTGCATTCCGTGCAATTCGGCGGCAGCTACCTTGCCAAGGACCGCGGGTACTGGACCGAGGAGGGCCTCAGTGTTTCCCTCACACAAGGTGGGCCAAACGCGCCGGTCGAACCGCCCGTGGTGTCGGGGGCCGCGCTGCTCGGTATTTCTGCCGCCGACTACACGGCGGCCGCCATCGACCAGGGCGCACCATTTAAGATCATCGCCGTGGCGATGCAGAAAAATCCCTTCGCGATCACCTCGCTCACATCGAACCCGGTCAACTCTCCCGCGGACCTAATAGGCAAGCGGATTGGGATGGCTGTCGCAAATACGCCGGTACTTCAAGCACTTTGTACGCTCAATGACATCGATATCGGGGGTATCGAGATTGTTCCCACGCAGTATGACCCCGCTCCTTTGGTGACTGGTCAGGTCGACTGCCTCTTCAGCTGGGAAACCGATCTGCCCGTCGCGATGACCACGCAGGGCGTTGACAACACCACAATGCTCATGGCGGACCATGGATACGCTTTGCATTCGCAAACCTACATTGCCACCGAGCAATCGATCGAGACGCGGCGCGACGAAC
>JBCCKB010000036.1:0-15589 GCA_039027595.1 Pseudomonadota bacterium
ACGCCGCGACCTACCGGCGGGACCTGGCCCTCGCGCGCCGTTCCCTTCATTCTGACACTAGGCCGCACCCGCCTGGGGCAGACTTCGGAGCAGAAGCGGGCGAACGAGCCCAAGAAACTCCGTCGCCTGCGCCTCCCAGCCGAGAACCGAGTGGGGCAGCGTCCCACGATCGGGACGCGCGCATTCTGCCCGCACGGCCTGGCGGACCTGCTCAACGCCAGCGCCGATCGGCAGTGTCCGAACGGCATCCCAGGCCCCATGCTCCGTGGCCCCGCCTGCCTCGCTCTGGATCACCCGAATTCCGCGCGCGAGCGCCTCGCGCAGGGTAAGACCGAACGTCTCATGCCACTGCGACAGGAACAACAGCACGTCAATCTCCGCGAAAAGACCGTCGATCGTGCGCTGATCGTATCCGGGGCGGATCTCCCATTCACCCCCGAGCCCCGCGAGGCTTCGGTCGCGCCACCAGGATCCGTCGAGGCTTCCATCGACAACGAGCCCGCGCACACCCGTTCCGGGTAGTCCCGCGAAGGCATCCCTGATGAGCGGCCAACCCTTCATCCGCGACGGGCCGCCGAGGAAGGCGAAGGTGACGCGGGGGTCCCGTGCGCGCCGTACTGCCTGTGCGTCGAAGAACCTGGGCTCGGGAAGTGTGACGCCGTTCTCCCAGACGACAAAGCGGTTCGGGGCGAGGCCGGAGCGGATGTGAAGATCGCGCGCAAATGCGCTGGGAGCGGTCACAAGATCGGCCAGAGCCGCCAACCGCGCCAGCCTTTCCGAGCGGGTACGCGCGCGCGTGATGTCATCCACGCAGCCGCGGCAAGCCGCAGCGATCACCGGATCCTGCGAACAGGCCCGCCCATCACCACGAAGCATGAATTGCCGCTCGCAGAGCCACCAGTAGTCGTGGGTCGACAAGACTACGGGAATATCCAACGCCTTGAGGGCACCAATGCAATCGGCGCCAATTTCCTGAAGGCAGTGGAGATGCGCGACATCGGGCTCGATCCGCCGGGCAATCGCCGACACCCGCTCCGCGACCTGGGGATTGGCGTAGTGCTCTGCGTAGGACCGGCCCGGTGGAAGGTTGATGAGGTAATTGGCAATACCGCCCGTCTCACAAAGGAGCGTCGCATAGGCTGGCAGATCGTCTCGGCAAACGGCGGAGATGGCCGTCACCCGCACGTCATGATCCCGCACGAGCGCCCGCGCCACCTCTTCGGCGACCACCGTGGCTCCACCATAGCTTTGCGGCGCGAAATGGATGTTGATTACAAGGACATGCATTGGACTCATCCCTGCACCCATGCCGCGAGGGCCGGATCCGATACGGGGAAGACCGACCGGGCGGACCAACGCGCCTCGAGCCCGCGACGCGCCGCCGCCCCCATTTCGGACAGCGACTTTGGCGCTTTCGCCAATGCTTCAATCGCGCCGCGCCAGTCACCGGGCGTTTTCGCCATGGTTCCGGTCCGCCCATCATCCACGAACTCGGGCAAGTCTCCGACCGGGGAGGCAATCACCGGCACACCAACGGAGGCGGCATCGATGGCCCGCACGGCGCTCTTGCAGCGATTGAAAGGGTCATCCGCCAAGGGCAGCAGGACGCAATCGGCCAAGGCGAGCGCCTTGAGATACGCGGGGTAGTCGCAAAACGGGCGTTGGTCGATCTGACCTTGCACGGACTTTGGAAACCGCGCGAGATCCAACGTGCCGATGATCAAGAGCCGCCGGTCGGGGCGGGCGGCCAGGAATTCGGAGATGCCCTCGCGCGCGACATCGACATCCGCGTCATGACCCCTTGATCCACTGGCGAGCGCCGCCGTGAAGCCACCCCCGCGATTGCCCGCAGCGGCCCGGGCCGCGCGGCCCATGTCCAAGGTCTGGCGGTCCGCGAAATTGCGGCGCACAAACGCGGGCCGCCCCGAGAACCGACCGGCATGGTCCGCCAGACCCGGCGTCGAAAAGCTCTGGGCATCGGCTGCGTTCATCACGTCGAGATAAAGCGGAGCCTCATCCAGAAAATGCTGCCGAAGCGTTGTGTTGAGATCCGCCATGTTGGCATAAGTCGCATAGGCCGACACCGAAAACAGGGGATCGTCGATGTCATAGAGCACGGGAATTCCCAGCCGCCGCGCCTCGTAAAGATACATGCTCACCAGATCACACCGCCTGAGCCGATAGAGCACGAGATGCGTGGCGTGCTGCAAAATCTCCCGGCAGCGCGGAACATCCTCATAATGGGCAAAGGCGTAGTCGACACCGAGCCCCGACCAAAGCTCGTCCATCTGTTCGACCCGGTACTTGCGGCATTGCGGCAAGTTCAAGTCACCGATCAGCGCGACCAAGCGGTGACCGGTGACAATCGCGGGCGCCCCAGTGACATGAAACGCGTCCTTCCTGGCCAAGTCCGACCAAACCGACCCCAGCGCATAGCGCGACTTAACCGCCACGTTCCCGGATGGGACCAGGGCGCCCTGCCCCTGACCCGTGGACAACAGCCGCAAAGGCGCCCGGGCGCGGGCGATGGCCACGCGTGGCCCCTCACGTCGCAAGACGTCGCCGAAGCGGCGGAGCCTGTGGGGCTTCAGCGCCTGTGTGATCATGCTCATCAGAAATTAACCCTGACTGACCAGTGTCCTTGGATGTGGTGACTCGCCAACAGGGATGTGTATCGCATTGAAATATTACCCGCGCCTTTACCAAGATTCCGCGTCCCGATCTCCGGTCGCGCCAGCGGTTCTCCACGTCGAACGTGGTCCAAAGGTGGCTGTCCTTCTTGCGCTTTTCGACGGCGCACGCTTCCTGGACGCGCAGCTTGAAAGCATCGCGCGGCAGAGCCACCGAAACTGGTCGCTCTCGATCCGGGATGACGGCTCACGTGACCAGGGCGTGGCGCTCGCGCGCGAGTTTGCCACAGATCACCCCGGCCACGACATCCGCGTCTGGGGAGGAGCACACAGGGGATTCGCGCGTAATTTCTTGGCCTTGATCGAGGCGGTGGAGGCCGGAGCCGACTACGCGGCCTATTCCGACCAAGATGATGTCTGGAGCCCCGAAAAGCTCGATCGCGCAATCGCGAAACTGTCGGAATTGCCCGCAGGAGTTCCCGCGCTTTACTGCGGCCCAACAATTCTGACGGACGCCAATCTGGTGCCAATTGGACGGTCATACGCTTTCCGCCATCCCCCGGCTTTCAGGAACGCGCTTGTCCAGAGCATTGCGGGCGGCAACACAATGGTCGCCAATCGCGCAGCGATCGACATCCTGAGGGTCGCTTCGAGTTACCGCGGACCCGTGCCGGCCCATGATTGGTGGACGTACCAGGTCATCTCGGGTGTGGGCGGCACGATCATCGTCGATAAGAACCCCATGGTGCTCTACCGCCAGCATGGGGCAAATATGATCGGCTCCAACCAAGGAACGCGCGCGCGCCTTCGCCGCCTCAAGGCGCTCGCCAACGGACAACTTGCCCAATGGTCCGAACAGAACCTAGCGGCGCTCGCGGCGGTGTCGCCACTGCTCACACGGGGTAATCGCGCAGTGTTGCGGGACTTTGCCGAACTCCGGGAACTTCCGCTGATTGCCAGGCTCAAAAGGCTCGGGGCATCGGGCCTCCACCGCCAAACCCGTGCCGGCCAGGCCGCGCTCTGGACGGCGGCGGCGACCGCGCGGCTTTAGGGCCCCACCTCGTAACCAGGCCGCGATTGGCGCGATAGCATGGCGCTTGGGGAAAGACCTCCGGACGTCCGTCGCAGGTGGTAACGCGCCGCCAATCCTTGCGCTGCTCAAAGCCAATCTCGATCCAGCCGCGCTCACAGGTGAGGTCCGGGTCACGGGGGCATGGGGAAGCGACGGGTCGCAGCGCCGAAATCCCCATGGCTTTCGGAGCCCGGCGGAACCGGCTGCCTGGGCTACCGCCCTTGGTGTGTTGACCCCAAGCAGGCGACCGAAAACCGCTTGCGCAACGATGTGGTCGCTAGTGTTTCCACCAGTCATATAGCAGACCCGTCCACTGAGCGCCGACGCCCGACGCGACACGGGGCGCTCAGTCCAAACCATCCTTGCGTCTCCCCAAGAGCTATCCGCGCGGTCCCATTTTTTAAGGCCCACGTTCTTGTTGGGGCCCGCGTTCGACACCGCGCAGGGGCGCCAGCGACGCAGCGGGCCCAAGTGGCGCATCCATCCAACTCAAGCTATTGAAATTTGAAGTCTGCGCGCTTGCCATTCACGCATGGCGTGCCTTTGGAATAAGGTCAGAAGGGCCCAAGACCATCAAACGGCGCAGCTGTCGGCCGGAAAAGACCAGACAGATTACCGCGCGACCGTAAAACACCGAATGAGGCCGAACCACGCCGGTCGATAGGACCCCACCCTCGGCGGCACCCTGGCGCGGTAAGGTCTGCGCAACTGGACCTGTCGGCCCGCTTCCCTCTGGCCTATCTCCTTGGCTTGAGGATAGACCGATTGCATGACTGCCAGCCAACCAAAGCTAGACCTGTCACCCAAGGTCTCTGATGAGATCCGCAAGACCACCTGCTACATGTGCGCCTGCCGCTGCGGCATCAACGTGCACATGAAGAACGGCGAGGTCGCCTATATCGAGGGCAACCGCGACCATCCGGTGAACCGGGGGGTCCTCTGCGGCAAGGGGGCGGCGGGCATCATGCAGGTCACGGCACCCTCGCGCCTTCGCGCGCCGCTGAGACGCACCGGCCCCCGGGGCTCGGGCGAATTCGAGGAGATCACCTGGGACGAAGCGCTGGACCTCGCCACCTCCTGGATAAAGCCGCTCCGCGAAACCGCGCCGGAAAAATTCGCCTTCTTTACCGGCCGCGACCAGTCCCAAAGCTTCACCGGCTACTGGGCCCAGGCCTTCGGGACGCCCAACTACGCCGCCCATGGCGGCTTCTGTTCGGTCAACATGGCGGCTGCGGGCATCTACACCATGGGCGGCGCCTTCTGGGAATTCGGCCAACCCGATTGGGAGCGCACCAAGCTCTTTATGATCTTCGGCGTGGCCGAAGACCACGACTCGAACCCGATCAAGATGGGGATCGGACGTCTGAAGGAACGGGGCGCCAAGATCATCGGCGTCAACCCGATCCGCACGGGCTACAACGCCGTGGCCGACGAATGGGTGGGGATCACGCCCGGCACCGACGGGCTCTTCATCCTCTCCCTCGTCCACTGTCTCCTCGAGGCGGGCCGGGTCGATCTCGACTATCTGGCGCGCTACACCAATGCCGCTTGCCTTGTGAACATGGATCCCGCGAGCCCTGACTACGGTCTGATCCTGAAGGACGACGACGGCAAGGACCTCGTCTTCGACCGAGGCGAAAAGCGCCCCCGCTGCTACGACAAGCCCGATGTGATCCCCGACCTCGCCGCCACCTGGCGCCATGCGGGCGTGAGCCACAAGCCGGTCTTCCACTTGATCGCCGAGCGCTACCTCGACCGCGCCTACGCCCCCGAGACCGTCGCCGAAACGGTGGGCATCGAGGCCCCCCGCATCCGCGCCATCGCCGCCGAACTCGCCCGCGTGGCCTTCGAAGAAGAGATCACTGTCGACCAGCCCTGGACCGACTTCCGGGGCATTCGTCACGACAAGATGGTGGGCCGCCCCGTCAGCTTCCACGCCATGCGCGGCATCTCGGCCCACGCCAACGGCTTCCAGACCTGCCGGGCCCTCCACCTCCTCCAGATCCTTCTGGGCAGCGTCGAGGTTCCCGGCGGCTTCCGCTTCAAACCGCCCTACCCCAAGCCCGCCAGCGCACACCCCAAGCCCCACGCCACGGCACGGCCCGGCGAGCCCCTCCGGGGCCCGCACCTAGGCTACCCCCACGGCCCCGAAGACCTCTGCCTCAAGGACGACGGCAGCCCGGAGCGGATCGACAAGGCCTATACCTGGGAGAACCCCATGTCGGCCCACGGGCTCATGCACATGGTGATCGCCAACGCCCATGCAGGCGACCCCTACAAGATCGACACGCTCATGCTCTACATGGCGAACATGGCGTGGAACTCCTCGATGAACACCGCCGCAACGATCGGCATGCTCACCGACACCGATGAGACCGGCGACTACAAGATCCCCCGGATCATCTACTCGGATGCCTACTCCTCCGAGATGGTGGCCTATGCCGACCTCGTCCTGCCCGACACCACCTATCTCGAACGCCACGACTGCATCTCGCTCCTCGACCGCCCGATCTGCGAGGCCGATGCCGCCGCCGACGCCATCCGCTGGCCGGTGATGGAGCCCGACCGCGATGTGCGCGGCTTCCAGTCGGTCCTCTGCGACCTCGGCCACCGGCTCGAACTCCCGGGTTTCGTCGGCGAGAATGGCGGTCCGAAATTCAAGGACTACGCCGACTACATCGTGAGCCACGAACGCCGCCCGGGCGTGGGCCCGCTGGCCGGCTGGCGCGGCGAAAAGGAAGGTTCGGGGGTGGGCGGGACACCTTTTGGTGAGCGCGCCTCCGGCACGACAAGCATGGGCGAAGCCCATGGTCGCGGGTCGCCGAACCCCGACCAGATCGACAAATACATCGAAGCGGGAGGGTTCTGGATCGGCCACATCCCCGACGAGGCGCTCTACTACAAACCCTGGAACGCCGCCTACCAGGACTGGGCGGTCGAAATCGGCCTCTACGACCGGCCCACCCCCTACATCTTCACACTCTACTCAGAACCCCTCCGCCGCTTCCAGCTCGCCGCGGAGGGCACGGGCGAGATCCAACCGCCCGCACATCTCCGCGACCAGGTCAAAACCCGGCTCGATCCCCTGCCCGTCTGGTACGCCCCCGAAACCTGCACCGACGGCGGGACCTACCCCCTCCACGCCCTCACCCAGCGTCCCATGGCAATGTACCACTCCTGGGGCACGCAAAACGCCTGGCTGAGACAGATCCATGGGCGGAACCCGCTCTACGTCCCCACCAAGGTCTGGGAGGAGCACGGATTTAACACCGGCGACTGGGCCCGCCTCACCTCCCCCAACGGGTCGATCACCATCCCCGTGGCCCATATGGCGGCCTTGAACGCGCGCACCGTCTGGACCTGGAACGCTATTGGCAAGAGAAAGGGCGCCTGGGCCCTCGAGGATGGCGCGCCGGAAGCCACCAAGGGCTTCCTCCTCAACCACCTGATCCCCGAGCTCCTGCCCGACAAGGGGGACGGCCACCGCTACTCCAATTCCGACCCGGTCACCGGCCAGGCCGCCTGGTTCGACCTCCGCGTAAGAATCGAAAAGGTCGACGGCCCGGAAGAAGCCCTGCCCGCCTTTCCGCCGATCAAGTCCCCGGTTCCCAAAGCTCCGAGAGACGTGCGGAGGAAGACCCGATGACCATCGAGACCTACCTCGCTTACCTCGCCACGGTCCTGATCTTCTTCGCCCACCCGCCGGGGCCAAGCCAGATGCTCTTTGTGGCGGGCGCCATGCGCCACGGGCTGAGGCGCGCGACCCCGATCCTGGCGGGCGACCTCTCGGCGAACGGCCTCCAGATCATTGCCGCGGGCTTCGGGCTCGCGGGGCTGATCGCGGCGTCCGCCACGGCTTTCGCCGCGATCAAATGGGCGGGCATCGCCTATCTCCTCTGGGTCGGCCTCCGGATCATCCTCGACGCCCGCCGGGGCAGCGCGACTCGTGAGGCGCCGAACCGGGGCCAACTCTTCCGAAGGGGCTTTCTCACTTCGGCGGCGAACCCTTACGCCGTCGTCTTCTTCGCCGCCCTCTTCCCGCAATTTCTCGACCCGGCCCTGCCGCTGATCCCCCAGATCGCGATCCTTGGGATCACATACATCGTCATCGACGGCGCGATCCTCCTTCTGATGGGCGGCGCCGCCGAGCGAATTTCCCGTGCGCTTGGCGGCGCATTCGAGCGCTGGCTCGGCTACGCCTCCGGCGCGGGTCTCATCGCCGCCGCGGCGGCTCTGGCCCTTCGCGGCCTCCCAGAACCGGAGAGGTCCCCGTGAGATCCGCCCGCGCGCCATTTTCGTTTCCGTGTACGGGTTGTGTACGATCTGTGTACGCGCTGTGCGACGTCCAGGGTAACGCTGAATGACGAGTTTGCCGGAGACCACGGAGACCCGGCTCGGCTTGGTGATCGACCTCGATATTTGCGTTGGCTGCCACGCTTGCGTGACCGCTTGTAAAGGCTGGAACACCGAGAATTATGGCGCGCCTCTCGCCGACAAGAACGCTTATGGCGCCGATCCCGTTGGATCTTTTCTCAACCGGGTCCACTCCTATGAGGTGACGCCCGACGACGGTCCCGCGCAACTCGTTCACTTCCCAAAGTCCTGTCTCCACTGCACCGACGCACCTTGCGTCACGGTGTGTCCAACGGGCGCGAGCTACAAGCGCGTCGAGGACGGCATCGTGCTCGTCAACGAGGCCGATTGCATCGGCTGCGGCCTCTGTGCCTGGGCCTGTCCCTATGGAGCGCGGGAGATGGACCCTGTTGAAAAGGTTATGAAAAAATGCACCCTATGCGTGGACAGAATCTATAACGACAATCTGCCGGAAGAAGATCGCGTGCCGGCTTGCGTGCGCACTTGCCCCACCGGGGCGCGCGCGTTTGGCGACCTGGGCGATCCCGAAAGCGCGGTTTCGAAGTCTGTCGCCGCGCGCGGCGGATTTGACCTGATGCCGGAGCAGGGCACGGCGCCCGTCAACAAGTATCTGCCGCCACGGCCCCGTGACGAAGCCATTGATGTGCTCGGTCCCTTGCTTGACCCCGTCGCCGAAGAGCCCACCGGTTTCCTCAAGTGGCTTGACACAACCTTGGAAAAGCTCGGCTAGATGCACCCGGCGCCATCGATCATCCTCTTCACCACACTTTCCGGTCTTGGCTTTGGACTAATGGCCTTTCTCACCCTGGGCTTTCCACCCGTCACAGGTTGGATTGCTTTTATTTTTTACGGACTTGCCTATGCGCTCGCCGGGGTCGGCCTCATCCTCTCGACTTTCCATCTCGGCCACCCAGAACGCGCCCTGAAGGCGTTTACGCAGTGGCGGTCAAGCTGGCTCTCCCGGGAAGCTTGGGGGGCAGTTGGCACGCTCGTTCTTGTCGGTCTCTGCGCGGTTCCCGCCGTTTTCGCTGATTTCCGCGTCTATACACTCGGCTTACCCGCGGCGGCGCTGGCCCTTTGGACGGTCTACGCCACCTCGATGATCTACACACAGATCAAGTCGGTCCCACGCTGGCACCACAGCAGCACACCGATCCTCTTTCTTGCCCACGCGATCGCGGGCGGCGCGCTCTTGGCGGGCCAGATCAGCCTCGCCGCGCCGCTTCTCCTTGTGCTGGGCCTCATCCAGATCTGGGCCTGGCAGTCTGGAGACCGTCGGCTGGCGCAATCGGGAACGACGCTCGTGACCGCCACGGGACTAGGCTCGGGTGGCGACGTGCGGGCTTTCGAGCCGCCACATACCGGCAGCAACTACCTCTTGACCGAGATGGTTCACGTGGTGGGGCGACGGCATGCGATGAAGCTTCGGATATTCGGCTTCGGCTTTATGGTTCTCTTGCCTTGGCTGATCCTCGTCGCGCTTCCATTTCACCATGCCTTGGCGGCGCTGGCGATCTTAAGTCACTGCGCTGGTGCTCTTATCTGCCGCTGGCTTTTCTTCGCTGAGGCCGAACACGTTGTGGGGCTATACTACGGCGAGCGCGGTGCTGGAAAGTGATCGGGTCGCGAACTATCGACGCGTGATCTGATTCCACTTAAACACATGCAAATGGCGTAAATTAGGGAGGGAACAATGACACTTACACGGAGAATGCTTGCTGCCGCGGCCACGGGCGCCCTTGCCGCATTGATTGCAGTGCCGGGCACGACAAACGCGCAGGAGGTAACTCTTCGCCTGCATCAGTTTCTGCCGGCTCAGGCCAATGTTCCAAAGCACATTCTTGACCCTTGGGCGGATAAGGTTGAGGCCGATTCCGGCGGGCGCATCGAGGTTCAGCGTTTCCCAGCCATGCAGCTGGGGGGCACGCCGCCGCAGCTTATCGACCAGGCCATTGACGGTGTCGCGGATATTATCTGGACGGTGGCAGGCTATACGCCGGGCCGCTTTCCGAGGGCCGAAGTGTTTGAGCTGCCGTTTACGGTGGGCGACGCGGAAGTCGCCTCGCGTGCCTTCTGGCAGCTCGCCGAGGAAACCATGATGGACGCCGACTTCAAGGACTTCAAAGTGCTTGGGCTTTGGGTGCACGGACCCGGCGTTATCCACTCCAAGGAGCCAATCACCACCGTTGATGACCTCAACGGCGTGACCCTACGGGCGCCCACGCGGACAACGACAACATTGTTCACGACACTCGGCGCGACGGCTGTTGGCATGCCCGTCCCCGCCGTACCAGAGGCGCTCTCGAAAGGGGTGATCGACGCCACCGTCATTCCGTGGGAAGTCACGGGCGCACTTAAGGTGCCGGAGCTAGTGGAAAATCATACTGAATTCGGTGACGAGGTGCTTTACACCACGGCGTTCATTTTCGCGATGAACCAAGCCAGCTACGATGCACTTCCCGACGAGCTAAAGGCCGTGATCGACGACAATTCGGGGCTCGACTTCTCGGGCTTTGCCGGAAAGACCATGCAAGACTACGACGCTCCAGCGCGGGCCGCTGCGGAGGAGCGCGGCAATACCATCATCACACTTACGCCCGAGCAAATCGATGCGTGGCGATCGGCCTCGGAGAGCACGGTGACCGACTGGATGTCCGATATGGACGGCAAGGGCCTTGATGGAACCGGCCTCCGCGCGCGCGCGCTAGAGCTTCTTGAGGGCGGAAGCTAAGCGGGCATTTTTTTTGGGGGGGCTTAGCCGCCTCCCCATCCGGTCCCGCGGCTTGGTTTTATTGGAGCGCCCCGGCCCGCGGCATCTCCATGCGCCCGGATCTGGATGCGCGATACGGGGAGGGCACCACTCCCCTCCCCGCACCTGGCAAATACGCTTGGATCGTCATCCGTAAAGAAAAGCCCCCAATTTCCGGCCTTCGGCCTGGGCCGAACTGCAGCCCTCACGGGACCTCGTTCTCAAAACACCACAAAGTGGTTCGCGATTCGGGATGCTGGGGAACTATACCTGACTATAGTCCTGCGATTTTTGGCTTAGGCGATAAGCCAATCGCAGGTCGGTAACGTTTTCTATGTCCAGCTTAAGTCTCGCAGATTTCCACAGCTGCATGATCCTGGGATATGACAGGTCCATCTCCGCTTGTGCTTGCCGGAATGTTTGGCCTTGCGCGACAAGGCGCACAAGCGTGCGTTCCCGGTCCGTCAGGTCCTCGCTGTCCCAGACCAAGCGCCCAGTACCCTCAAGCTGATCCTTGAACGGCATGAGGGTGAGCAAGAAGAGCTCACGCGCCTCGCCCCCCGCCAACTCTGTCGCGTAGAACGACGCGATCCGCGCGCTTAAGCGAACATCACTTGCGCGACCGCGTGCGAAAGATACGTCCGGCATGCTTTTTTCCGATGTGAGCGCTAGGCTTGCAGGAAGCGTGAGTCGCTTGCCAATTACCGCGCCATCGATCTGTTCTTGAAACTCTGAATTCGCGGCCACGAGTTGACCGTCGCGCGCCACCAGCGCGGCCGCCTTGTCCATGGCGTCAAGCACCATACCGAACGCTCCCTCGCTGGATTGCGCGATTTGGAACGCCCGACATGAGGACCAGGTGGATTTCAGCACAGGGTGCATCTCGCGCAGGCGGTCGATCACGGCGCGGACCCTCAGTTCGCTCGATCCATCGAAATAGAGGTTCAGCGCCGCCCAATAGGCGTCCGTTCGCCCCAATTCACATACCACGCATTCGCTGATCCCTTGTGGCTCGAGCCAATCCCAGAAGGCCGTTTTTTTCAGCTCTCGAGCCGGCAGGTACCGCGACATCGCATAAGGAAAATACGGATAGTGCGCGCGTTCCACATCGGTCCAAGGATCGAGCGCAGCAAACTCACCCAAGTAGGATTCCACTTCGGCGGCGCTGAACCCGTAGATGAGCGGGCTGGCGAAGTCCACCGAGACGTCCTCGGGCACAACGATCTGTGCCGTCTTCGGATCCCTGAGGCTTATCAAAGCCTTTGGCGTCAGCGTCGCCTCACAAATCTGTGACAGCGCCACATGCCACGCGGACGGATCTGAGATTGTTCGGATCAGACTGTCGGTCAATTTCTGCGAAATCATATGAGCGCGCCCCGTCCCAGCCGGGATACTGCTTGGGGGAGATCACGCGAGTCAAATATTTCTGATCCATCCTCTGCGTGTATGGCACGCGCCTCCCTTGATGGCCATGGAATGTTATCGTCCGAGCGCGGTCCGAGCATCCGCGCGCACGGTCAAAAGCTCGCGACGATCGTCAGGAGTGACCGTTCCAAGTGCCGTTTCCAGCATCCGGAGCAGTTCTTCATGCTGGCAACGCGCAGAAACTGCCTCGAGAAGCACCTCAGGTACCTTGCTGATGAGAAAATACTCGAAATAGGCATCCATATGGGCCGCGACCTCCCCATGAAAGGCCCGCCCATAGACCCGCTCCACCGCGCGGTCCTGCCGAGGCACTATGTCGCGCAGCATAAGGTATCCCGGTTGCTCCCGCGGTGAAACGAGTGCCGACGCCGCAAGCGGACCTCTTGCGATGAGCTGGTCGATACACGCATCCCAGTCGGGTTCATCGACACTGAATTGCGCCAAGAGGCGCGCGAAAGCGCGACGAAGCGTGTTGATCTGGAGCACGAGCCCAAGTGGATCCGTGGGGCGGACGTCCAGCAATGACGGTTCGATGATACGTTCAAACGAGGTGGCTTTTTGCTCGTTCATTGGGTTCTCCTTCTCAGCAAAGGCAGGATGTTGGCGAGGCTTCTTTCGGGCGGGTCTCCCAGCGGTAAATCGATCTCGCCGAACAAGGACCGCACTTGGGACGCGGCGATTTTCTCGCGCTTCAAGGCATCGAAATACGCCGCCTTCCAAGCCAGCGTCCCGAATTCCCGACGTTCGTAGGAAAAAAACACGTGGAAAAAGTAATGCCATGCGTGACGCCTGTCGTCGGGAACCGGACCCTTTGGCGAAAACCACCCATCCACCGTCGTCCGCTCTGGCGGGAACTTCTCTGCCCTTCGGATTACATCATCTCGGGTACAGGCCTTCAGGAAGTCGGCAGACGTCCAGCTGCGCGCGTGGTCGGGCGGCGCGTAGTTTTCTTTGCCAACGCCCAATAGCCGCATCAGCAGGATGACCTCTTTGGGCGACATGTCATGCACGGCGTCCGGTACTTCGATGGCGATTGGTGATTTATTTTTCCTCGTCATATCAGCCTCCTAGACGTCCCGACACGGGAGGGCACCGGGCCGACACCGCAGCCTGCCCAGCGATTTGACGGTCTCCTTGCGACAGGATCGCAAAGGAGACCCAGATGTTTGTAAGAACCATTCGCCCGTCGGATGTCGCCGAGGTGGCCAATGTCGAACGGATCGCTTGGGGCGAGAACGCCGCCAGCCCCGAGACCATCGCGCGCCGTGCTTCGGTGTTCGAGCAGGGGAGTATTGTGATCGTGAACGGCGACGGGATCGTCGGGTACGCCGCCTCGCAACTGACCGATCACATTTCCACGAAATGCTGGAGCACCCAAACCGACGATGGCCAGATCGAAAAGACCCATGTGGCAAGCGGCGCCATTGCATACGGCGTCTCGATGTCGGCGCGACCGGGCGTTTCTGGCAAAGGCGTCGCCCATCACGTCATCCAGCACTACGCGGAAACCTATCTCGGTGGGGGGTGTCGCGCGATGTGCGTTGGCAGCCGGGTGCCAGGGTTCGCCAGATGGCAAGAAGCGATCCCGCAGGGGACGCTGAGCGAGTACCTTCAACCCATGGAAGATGGGAGATCCCGAGACCCGGAACTCAGGCTCTACTCCGCGAACGGATTTCATCTGCTTTGGGAAATGCCGGGCTATTACCCCGACACCAAGAGCGGCGGCCACGGTGCGATGCTCTTGCGCACCCACGTTTGATGAAACGAGGCGGGACAGGAGGCCACGCCCCAGCCCCGTCTCTTCTGTACGTGATGTAAGCACCTTGATACCCTCGTGATGTCGCCTTTTCGCGACGCTAGCGCAGGCCAGGGGCATTCCGGGTTGTCCGAATTTTCCGAAACTTTCTTTTCGCTAATGGAGGAGAAGAAATTCTCTGAGGCGCTGGAAAGGGCGGAACTGGAGCTCTTGCAAACTGATGGGTCGATCGAGGCTGCGCGCATCCATCACATGGCCGGAAACGCGGCCTGGTACCGCGGGCGCCCCGATATATCCACAAGGCATTACGCAGCGGCCTCGTCCAGGCTAGGAGACGACGATGATCCGACGCTTCGGTTCGTGGTGCTGAGCGACTACGGGCTTGTCCTTTTCGATGCCGGGCGTCGCGATGAGGCGCTTGAACAGTATGACTTGGCCGAAGAGGTGGACCCTGGCACGAACCCAACCGCCACGCGCACCCTTTCTCGGCGGCGCGCGGCTCTCTTGCTTGACGAAAGCCGCCACAGGGAAGCCGAGGCTGCCCTTGGCCCAAGACCAGATGGCGGCGCATCGAAGGGCGAGGACTTCGCGTGGCTCAACTACAAGCTCCTTCTCGCGGAGCGTACCGGCGACATCGACGCTGCCCAGGTTCTGGCCACGGAAGTTAGGGATGTTTGGGATGCCCATGGAGATGAGCCGGAGATATTCGAGAAGATTGGCGCAATGCTCAGCGCCCTTCGGGTCGATGCAATTCTTCGAGGCGAGCCATTCGTACGAGACGCCATCGAGACACTGGCGGCGCACGACGGATCGGGTCTATCGCTAACCGCGCGCTCGCGGTTGGATCTTTTGCGTATCGAGCTTCTTCAGGCAAACGGCGCCACGGACGCCGCGCTCGACCGAATTGACCAAGCCATCCGAACATTTGTTGACGTCCACGATCACCTGCCCTTGGATTTCGTAACGGCGCGGTGGGACATCCTTCACCAAGCGGGTCGAGAGGATGAATTCATCAGTTCCCTCGATGATATGAGCGATGGGCACTTGCTTTCCGGGGACTTCCCACTCGAGGATCTCACGAACGAAACATGCCCTCTCCTTCTCGCCATTTTGCAATCGCCCGGACTTAAGGATCAGCAACCGCGGCTCTTCGAGCGCGGAACAAAACGGCTCCTTGAGCTTGTTTTTGAGGATATGGACGCCGAGGTCTACTGGCGCGCGACTGCGCTTTTGGGGAGCGTGCTTGACGTGCCCGCGAGTCAGATATTTTTTTCCAAGCTCGCCTGTGCCGCCCTCGCCAGAACTTCGGCGACCGCCATCGACTTTCCCGCCAGTCGCCGGACCTTCCTCCGCGACCGTGTCGCCCCTTTCGAAAATGCCGTGTCGCTCCTTTACGGAGCTGGACGTCTGCACGAGGGGCGCGACCTGGCGGCGCTTGCGACTGACATGCGGCACGAGGCGACCGTTTCACTTGCCACAAGGGCACCGCAGCCTCAGATCGAGCCTTGGACGGTAACCCAGCACGCCCAACAGGAATTACTCCCAAACGCCGCCAGGTAGCGCCCCTCGAGCAGACGTCCACC
>JBCCKB010000037.1:0-15169 GCA_039027595.1 Pseudomonadota bacterium
GGGCGCGCTTCCCCAGCGCCCCGCCACGCTTCACCCGGTGCGTGACAAGGAAGCCGCGATCGCACGGCGGAATTTCGTCCTTCGGGAGATGTTCGAGAATGGATACATCGACACGTCAACATTCGAGGCGGCGCGGGTCGAGCCTTTGTTGAGCGTCCAGAACGGCGATTTCGAAGGGTTTCGCCAGAAGCTGCCGCCGCGCGACTACTTCACCGATGAAATCCGCCGCCAGCTATCGCGCGATTTCGGCGAGGGTCAGTTCCTGGGCGGCGGGCTAAGCGTGCGCGCGACCTACAATCCTGACATGCAGGCGGACGCGGCCATCGCGCTCCGCAGGGCGCTCGAGGAGTATGACCGGAACCAGGGCGAGTGGCGTGGGACGGGTCTGACGATCCCGGCGGAGGCGCTGGGCTCGGAGACCGATTGGCGCGCAGCCCTTGCCGCGCTCGAGGCGCCGCGTGACATCGATGGCTGGCACTTGGCGGTGGTGCTCGAAGAGGGGGCGTCAAGCATCCGGATCGGCATTGAGGACGTGGCGGAGGATGCAGACGGGCATTTTGTCCCCTCGGAGGATGTCGGCTGGATCGCGGGTGCCAATGATCCGGGCGATATTCTGGATGTGGGCGATGTGGTCCATGTCCGCGCGATGACCCGCGACGCCGATGGCAGCTTCATCCGCTGGACGCTGCGCCAAGTTCCCGAGGTGCAAGGCGCATTCATGGCGATGGATGTGAATACCGGCCGCGTGATCGCCATGCAGGGGGGGTTTTCCTACCAGCACTCGGTCTTTAACCGCGCGACCCAGGCCACGCGCCAGCCGGGCTCGGCCTTCAAGCCATTCGTTTATGCCGCCGCGCTCGATTCCGGGTTCACGCCGGCGACGATTCTGATTGACGCGCCCATTGAGGTGGACACAGGCCAGGGCATTTGGCGGCCGCGGAACTCGTCGAACCAGTTCTACGGTCCTACCCCGCTCCGAACCGGGATCGAGCAGTCGCGGAACCTGATGACGGTGCGGCTCGCCCAGGAGATCGGGATGGATCTCGTGGCGAGCTATGCAGAACGGTTCGGGGTCTATGACCGCATGGGTCAGTACCTCGCGAATGCGCTCGGCGCCGAGGAAACCACGCTCTATCGCATGGTGGCGGCCTACGCGATGTTCGCCAATGGCGGCGAACGGATCGAACCGACCTTGGTGGACCGCGTTCAGGACCGCTGGGGGACCACGATCTACCGCCACGACCCGCGCACCTGTGACGAGTGCAAGCTCGCCAGCCTGGAGCCCGGGCGCGCGCCAATGATCACATCGAACCGGCGGCAGGTGATGAATGCCGTCACCGCCTACCAGCTCACATCGATGATGGAGGGCGTTGTCGAGCGGGGCACCGCATCGGCCCATGTGAACCTGCCCGTGCCATCGGCCGGCAAGACGGGGACCACCAACGACGCCCGCGACGTCTGGTTCGTGGGCTTTACGTCCAACATCGCGGCCGGGTGCTATATCGGGTTCGACCGACCGCGCTCGCTTGGGCGGCGAGCCTATGGCGGAACGCTGTGCGCGCCCGTTTTCCAGGAATTCATGGCCAAAGCCACCGGCGTGCACGGTGGCGGCCCGTTCGACGTGCCTCCTGGCGGCCGCTTCATTAAGATTGATCGGTTTACCGGCGAACGGCTGCCGGACCAAGCCTCGGGGCCGGGCGTGGTCGCCGAGTATTTCCGTACCGGAGAGGAGCCTGTCTTCGGTCTTGCCTTCGATGGCGGCTTTGCCATGGGATCGAACCTGCCGCTTTTTGAGCGCGAGGATGGGACCGTGGTGGTTCCCGCCGACCGTAATCTCTCCACGATCTCCGGCGGCGGCCTTTATTGAGTTGGAACATGGGGGGCGCTGCCCCCACCGGCCAAGGGCCGGCTCCCCCGGGATATTTTTTAAGAGAAGAAGGATCCGTCGGGGCGATCTTGCCCAAAACGCCCCCCCTTGATAGATCCGCTGCTTGACCGTGAGGCCCCGAGCAAGACTGATGCGCGCCGAAGCAGAAAACACCGTCGCCGAAATAGAGAAGTCCCTGACGCTGCTGCGGCAACGGATGGACTGGGACACCGCCGAGCATCGTCTCGAGGAGTTCAACGCGCGCGTTGAAGACCCCGGCCTTTGGGACGACCCCGCGAGCGCGCAAAAGCTCATGCGCGAACGCCAGACGCTGGTGGATGCGGTGGACAGCTACAAGGCCATGTCCCAAGAGCTCTCCGACAGCGTTGAGTTCATCGAACTGGGTGAGGCCGAGGGCGACGCCGAGGTGGTGGCGGAGGCCGAGGCTGCCCTGAAGCGGCTCCAGGAACGCGCGGCCAAGGCAGAGCTCGAAGCACTCCTGTCCGGCGAGGCCGATGGCAACGACACGTTCCTGGAAATCAATTCGGGCGCAGGCGGCACCGAAAGCTGCGATTGGGCCTCGATGCTCGCGCGGATGTATGTCCGTTGGGCCGAAAAACGGGGCTTGTCGGTGGAACTTATGTCCGAGAGCGCGGGCGAAGAGGCCGGCATAAAGTCCGCCGCCTACAAGATTTCCGGGCCAAATGCCTATGGTTGGCTAAAGTCCGAATCCGGCGTCCACCGGCTCGTGCGTATCTCGCCATTTGATTCGTCTGCCCGCCGCCATACGTCGTTTTCCTCGGTCTGGGTGTATCCGGTGGTTGATGACAATATCGAGATCGAGGTGAACCCATCCGACATTCGGATTGACACCTATCGCTCCTCGGGTGCGGGCGGACAGCATGTGAATACAACCGACTCGGCGGTTCGGATCACCCATATCCCGACGGGCATAGTTGTGACGAGTTCGGAGAAATCCCAGCATCAGAACCGCGATATCGCCATGCGTGCGCTAAAGTCGCGGCTCTACCAGCAAGAGCTTGACCGCCGGAACGCTGAGATCAACGCCCAGCACGCCGCCAAGGGCGAGGCCGGTTGGGGCAATCAGATCCGCTCTTATGTTCTGCAGCCCTATCAGATGGTGAAGGACCTTCGCACCAATTTCGAGACCTCGGATACGCAAGGGGTGCTTGATGGCGATCTCGACAGTTTCATGGCGGCCACGCTCGCCCTTGATGTTGCCGGAAAAAGCCGCGCTGAAGCCCAGGCCGAGGATTAATTCCCTGCTCTGACCTGCCTAACAATCACGGGCAGGTGAATTCGGCGACGTCCGTGGTAGAGTTCCGTGTGACCGTGCCGCCGGACCGGAGTGCTGGGCGTCGCTCACGCAAGGTGGCCCGGTCGGTCTCTGCGGGCGCAAAAGGCGGGGAAGGCCGAGCACGGGCCTGACGAACGAGAGGGGCACGGGGAATGGAAAATTCAGAGGATGATGAGCGCCAACGGCCGATGCGCGTGGTCACATGACCTCCCCCGAGCCCTCGGACGGAGGTCCTGTCGCGGGTTGGAACCACATGCCCAGCGTTCCGCTTCAGACGTCACCGCTGTTTTCCTGGCCAATCAAGCCCCGGGCGGTGCTGCGCTGGTTCTTTAATGCGTGGTTCTTGATCTCGGAACGCCTGATCATCGTTCTGATCGCGTTTGTCTCGCTCGCCTGGTTTCAGCCGCCCCTTGAGGAGACCAAGTCGCTCGAAATTGGCTGGATCGCGGACATGTACCTGCGCAATCTGGCGCTGATGACGGCGGTCGCGGGCGGTCTTCACCTCTATTTCTATACGTTCACAAAACAAGGCCGGCGGCTGAAGTTTGATCCCAGGCCACTGATGAAGAACGGACGGCAGTTCACCCTTGGCGGTCAGATCCGCGACAACATGGCTTGGACGCTCGGCAGCGGCGTGACGGTCTGGACGTGCTATGAAGTGCTGCTGTTCTGGGCCATGGCCAACGGCTACGCTCCGGTTCTGACGTGGTCTCAAAACCCGATCTGGTTCGTGGCGTTGTTTTTTCTGATCCCTGTTTGGGAGAGCTTTTACTTCTACTGGATCCACCGCGCGCTGCATATTCCCGTGCTCTACAAGCACATCCATGCCGTGCACCACCGCAACATCAACGTTGGGCCCTGGTCGGGGCTATCGATGCATCCCGCCGAGCACGTGATCTTTCTCGGCTCCGTGTTAATCCACGTCGTTGTGCCCGCGAACCCCGTCCATATTCTCTATCATCTCCAGTACTTTACCCTGACAGCTGCCACCACCCATACGGGGTTCGAAGGCCTGGTGGTGAAAGACGAAAACAGGCTCAAGCTTGGAACGTTTCACCACCAAATGCATCACCGCTATTTCGAGTGCAACTATGGCTCGCTCGAGATCCCGTGGGATCGGTTTTTTGGCTCGTTCCACGATGGAACGAAGGCGGCGGATGACCGGATCCGGCGACGTCGGGCAAAGATGGCCCGGGCTTAGGGGGCTTTGGCCCAGGGAAGTCGGGTTGCCCGGTATGGCGGGCTCGTCATTCGTGACCCAACTTGGGTTCGGCATCATCGGACAGAGCGGGTTTGAAACGAGGCTAAATGACCGTGACACGGTTCTTCCGTTGGTTCTGGTCGCGGGGCTCATGTTCTTTGGGGATTACTGCATCAAGCTGGTATCGGGTGGAGAGCAGGGATTGCGCGCCCGATCTTCTGGGCCGGGGCTTTGTTTTGCGCTCTCCCAACCATCGGTTGGTTTCACATCATGAAGAGCCACTCGTTGGCTGCGGTAGGGCTGCTTTATTCGGCATCTACACTGCTCTTGCTCGCGGCACTTGGCGCTCTTGAGTTCAAGGAGGCGTTCGGGCTTCGAGAGGTCCGTGGGCTCTCGCGGGCCCTGGCCTCGGTCGTTGTCATGAACTCAGGCGGCGAAAGGCCCGAACTGCCATACGGAATGGGCCACCTGCCGAGGGCTCTGTGAGCGCGTTCGTGAATAGACTGTCACAAGGAGAAAGGGCGCCCCGTGAGAAAGGCGCCCCCTTATGCTGCTCAAGTCGAGCACATCAGGTTCTAACCGGCGGTTGGACCGCCCGCCGTCACCTTGACGGTGCCGGATGTCGACAATGGGTCTTCCTGGCGCTGGACCGATCCCTCGAAATGAGCACCTGACTCAATGGCGATGGTCTTGTGAATAATGTCGCCTTCGACCCGCGCGGTGGCGGTCAAGCGGACCTTGAGACCGCGGAGGCGGCCGATGATCCGACCATTGACCACGACGTCATCCGCCATGCACTCACCCTTCACGGTGGCGCCTTCGCCTACCGTCAGAAGGTGGGCGCGGATATCGCCCTCGACATTACCTTCGATCTGCACATCTCCGGCCGTCTTGATGTTGCCCTTAATCGTCAGATCTGACGAAAGGACGGACGCCGGGGCCTTGGTTTTTGGAACCGCCGGGGCGGTGGACTGCTCGCTCATTGGTTTTGTTGTCATGGAATCCGGTTTCTTGGGGGTTTCGGATTTCTCAGGGGTGTCGGAGCCACCGCCTTCGCTCACTCTGCTCTTAGAAAACATCTCTAGCTGCCTTGATGTATTTCATTGGGTTCACGGCATCACCATCTACGCGCACCTCGTAGTGCAAGTGAGTGCCGGTCGACCTTCCCGTATTTCCCATATCACCGATGCGGTCACCGCGCGAGACCTTATCCCCAACGCTGACACGAATCCGTGACAAGTGTGCATATCGCGTCTCTATGCCGAAATCATGGCGGATACGTATTAAGTTGCCGTAACCACCTTGGCGTCCGGCATGTATAACGGTTCCGTCGGCGGTCGCGTAGATCGGCGTCCCGTGGGAGGCGGCGAAGTCGGCGCCCTCGTGCATGCGGCCCCAGCGCGGACCGAACCCCGACGTAAACCGGTAGGTGCCGCGAACTGGCTCGGCGAAGGGCGTGCTCTCGACGGCGATCCGGTAAAGGTTAAGGCGGTCCAGGCGCTCGAGAATGTCGTTGGCGCGGACCGAATTCGGATCGGGGCGGTTGGTATCGCTGGAAAAGGTTAGGGGCGTCATGGGGCCACCCTGGCCCGAATATCCTCGCCGCACGGTTTCGATGATTGTGTCGGCGGGCAGGCCCGCAGACTTGAACATCTCGTCAAGCGGTTCGAGCGAGATCGACACTGCCTCCTCAAGTTGCTGGAAGATCCGGTCGTTGCGTTCCTCGATGAGCGCCTGCTCAAGCTCCATTTCATCGAGCCGCGCCATCACCTCGGTGGCCGTGTTTGCGGCGCCGTCCCGGCCTTCCGCCGTACGTGACAAGGCGTCCGCAAGCTGGTCGACGGTCGCGTTGAGCTCCGCGAGATGCAGGACTTCCGGGGGGAGTGCGGTCTCGGACTGCCTGAGTTCCGCGCTAAGGGCGGCGACCTCGCTGGCCCGCGCGTCGCGCTCGGCAATGGCCTCGCGAAGCGTTGCCTGGAGCGCGCCAATTCCCATTTCGAGCTCATGGCGGCGTTCTTCTGCCGCGAGCAAACGGGTTTGCATCGCGGACACCTCGGCAAGCGCCAGCGAGAAACGTTCATGCGCATCCCGCGCATCTTGGGCGCGCGCGTCCCGCTCGGCTGAAAGTCCGTTCAGACGGCTCTCGTAAAGGGCACGTTCCTCGAGCGCCTGATCGCGGAAATTTCCGGAGCCGATCGAGTCCATCAGAAGAATTGCCGAGGCGACGATCGTCCAGCCGATCACGAGCGCGCTGCCGGCGAGGGCGACCACCTGGGATCTCGGCGAGAGACGGATGAAGCGTGTCTCCGCGTCGGAGCGCAGAAACAACCTCTGCTCAGGGAAGCTGCGCTCCAGGCGCGCTTCGAGTGCTTGCCTTAGCCTCGATGCCACTCGTTCTGTCCCGTTCTCGCCACATGCGTGGTCGTTGCGGCATCCCAGTGCCAAACGTTAATCGCTGATTAACTGGGGTGGCCGAATCAGGCAATAGCTTTGGGTAAGTGGTGCATATGTCTGGTGAATCCGGTGCCCGATCGGCAGATTTTCGCCACAGGATTCTCAGCCCTGGGTTGCAAGCGGCCAGTAGAAGTCTGGTGGAAGGCCTGCCTCGGCACGTTTCTCGTCGTTGAAGGGCGGCTTTAGCCCCCCTGGGAAGTAGCGCTTTACGAGGCCGTGGAACACCTCTTTCGGGTCCTGGTCGTGGCGACCACAGAGAAAATGGAACCACTTCGAGCCATAGGCGACGTGGCCGACTTCCTCGGAATAGATGACCTTAAGCGCGCTCACGGCGTCGGTTTCCCCCGCGCGCTCAAACACGTCGATCATTCCTGGGGTCACATCAAGCCCGCGTGCCTCAAGCACCATGGGCACGATCGCGAGCCTGGCCATGACATCCTGAGCCGTGTCCTCGGCGGCGCGCCACATGCCTGCATGGGCGGGCAGCGCCCCGTAGTGACTTCCAAGGGCCTCAAGACAGTCAGACATCAAGTTGAAATGCTTGGATTCCTCATCGGCAGCCTTGACCCAATCATCGTAGAACCCCATCGGCATTGCCGTGTCGGTGAAGCGCGCGATGATGTCCCAGTGCAAGTCAACGGCGTTAAGCTCGATATGGGCGACGGCGTGAAGCAGGGCCAAACGACCGCGCGGTGTCCCGGGTTTGCGCTTTGGCACATCGCGGGGCGACAGAAGTTCCGGGCGCGCCGGCCGTGCAGGGTGATCTGGCGGGGTCGCCTGTCCGATCGAGATGGGCGTCCCGGCGTCGCGCGCGGCGAACCAACGGGCTGCGTGGGCTCGCGAAAGCGCGGTTTTTTCGCGGCCGTCGGGCGTCGCGAGCACGTCGACAGCCATCTGGGCAAGATCGGTCATCGCAGCGCGATGTTGGGCATTGACGCGCCGTGCGCAAGACGCATCCGTCCGAATTGGGGGCAGGAGACCGCCCAGAGCGGGGCGCGGGCTTGGCCGGACTTATCGCATCTGGATGACGAGTTCATTCGGCAAACCGCATCGCCGCTTGGGCCAAGTGCCGGATCTGGGCCTCGATCTCGTTGACAGAGCCGCTTGCCAGCGCCTCCAGTTGAAAGTGCTTTCGCATCAACGCCATGCCGAACAACGCCCCGAGCAGCATCGCGGCGCGCGTATCGGCCTTGGGTCCGCCCAGCTTTTCGGCCAACGGGTCCGCCAGGTGGCGCTGGACCATCTCGCGGACCGTCTGACCCATCTCGGGGTCATTGACGTTTGCCATCAGCATCGTGAACGGATTGGCCTGGTCGGCGCAGGGATCAAACGGGCGCGAAAAGCTTGCCGCCGCGGCGTCCAGCAGATCGCCGGGCGCTGCGTTCAGGGCCGGCCACGGTGGGATTTCGGACAGGGTTGCTTCGAAGAGCCCCTGCTTGCTTCCGAAATACCGCGATACCAACGCCGCATCCGCACCCGCGTCCTTGGCGATGTCGCGAACCGAGACGTTCGAATATCCACGGGTCCAAAACAGATTGCGGGCGGCGCTCAGCAGTTTCTCTTGGGTTGATATGGGTTGGTTCATGCAGGGTTGGTAGCAAGCAAATGGCAGTTGTCAACAAGTGTTGACTTCCCGGGATCCCCGCCATAGTCGTGGTCAACACTTGTTGACTACAGGGGAGACAGCAATGCCAAACACAGCCCTGATCACTGGCGCATCCTCCGGGATTGGTGCGGAATTCGCGCGCTATCACGCAAAAAAGGGGGGTGATCTCGTCATCGTCGCCCGGCGCAAGGAGCCGTTGGACGCGCTTAAGTCGGAGCTGGAGAGCGCCCATTCGGTGTCCGTGACCGTTATGGCGATGGATGTCGGTACGCCGGAACAGGCCAGGAAGCTTTTTTTGGCCATGACGGCCAAAGGCATTGCGGTGGATATCTTGATCAACAACGCGGGCTTTGGCGGTCACGGCGCATTTCTGGAGCGCGACCTCGCCAAGGACCAGGCGATGATTGATCTTAACGTGGCGGCACTTGTTTCGCTCAGCCATCTGGTTGGCAACGACATGAAGACCCGTGGTGGCGGTAAGATGCTCCAAGTATCGTCGACCGCGAGCTTTATTCCGGGGCCGTACCAAGCCGTCTACTTCGCCACAAAGGCCTTTGTGACCTCTTTCAGCCAGGCAATCGACCAGGAGATGCGCCCGCACGGGATCACCTCGACAGCGCTCTGCCCGGGCCTGGTGCACACCGAATTCCTAGCCGCCGCCAATTTGGACGGGACCGGACTGGCGGCGCAAAAGGGCGCGACCCCGGCGTCGGTCGCCGAACTCGGGTACGAGGCAATGATGGCGGGAAAGCTCATTGCCATCAACGAGGGGCGTCTTGCCTTCATGCTCAATTGGGTCATGCCGTTCCTGCCGCGCCGCACGGTGTTGAACATGGTCGAGAAGATGCAGAAGAAGTAGCGGCATGGCACGCGCTGCCGCGCCGGGCCGCCGAAGCGCAAACCCCACGCGACGCGCGACCCAAGGGACATCAGAGCGCCTGGACGGCCTTTAGGACTGCCTCCACGTGACCCGGAACCTTGACCTTGCGCCATGCTTCCCGAACCACGCCCTTGCCGTCGATTAGGAATGTCGCGCGCTCGATCCCCATGTATTTCTTGCCGTACATGCTTTTCTCGACCCAGGTCCCATAGGCTTCGCAGACGCCATCATTTTCATCCGACAGAAGCATCACACCAAGGTCATGCTTGTCGCGGAACTTATCGAGCTTCTTGACGGGGTCCTTCGAGACACCCAACACCACAGCTCCTGCGGCGTCGAAGGCGGCAAGCTCGTCGGTAAAGCCCACGGCTTGCTTTGTGCACCCAGATGTGTCGGCGCGTGGGTAGAAGTAGAGCACGACCGTCTTGGGCTTTAGGCCCGACAAGGAGACATCGGCGCCCCCATCCCTTGGAAGCGTGAAGTCTGGTGCAGGCTGGCCCGGTTCGATCATGTCAGCATTCCCTTGCTGGTTTCGGCGATTTCGGTTTGGTTCTAGGGCAGAGGCGCGGAAGATAAAGCCGCAGAATGGCAGAGAACAGCAGTTCCGAGATCGACCTGACCCCGCCGCCACCTAGGCGCCCGCGGCGGCGCGGGCTTGCGCTTATTCGTTTGCTGGCAATTTTAACCTCTCTCGGCGTCATTTACCTGTCTCTGACGAACCGCCCGCTTCTGTTGCCCGACGCTGTCACATCACAGATCGAAGATGCGCTGGCCCGACGGACGGGGGGGCTTGGAGTGGAAATCGGCGATATGATCGTCGAGGTAAGCCGTCGGGGCGAAGCACGGGTCTTGGCGCGAAACCTGAGCCTATTGGGGGCAGACGGTGCGCGGCTCGGTCAGTTCAACGGGGTCAATGCTGAATTCCATCGCGACGCCTTGATGCGCGGTCGGCTTCGGCCCTCTGGCCTACGGGTCTCGGGCGCTCAACTCACCCTCCGGCGTGATGCCGATGGTGGCTTCGGGATCCAAATGGGCGGCGGAACCGAGGCCATGGGCGATTTGCCCAGTCTCTTGGACAGGATCGATACGGTGTTTTCGGCCGAGCTTCTGTCGGATCTTGATCAAGTACTTGGCGAGGACCTCACGATAACGCTTGAGGATGCGCGCTCGCGTCGCGTTTGGCAGGTGACAGGGGGCAGAATCAACCTGAGAAACAATGCAGAAAACATTGAAATAAATCTCTTTTCCGAAGTGTTCAATGGGACCGAAACTCTGGCGCCGGTCCAGCTTTCATTTGACGCGCAAAAGGACAGCAGCGCAGCGGTGCTGAGCGCGCGCGTTGAAAACGCGACCGCGCGCGACATCGCGCTTCAAGCCCCGGCCCTGGCTTTTCTAGGGGCCCTAGATGCGCGGGTGTCCGGAGCGCTTAGGGCGGTGATTGCGGCGGATGGCAGTGTCGAGAGCCTGGATGGCACATTGGACATAGGCGAAGGCGCGCTGGAACCCGTCGAAGGCGCGCGCCCAGTGCGCTTCAACAAGGCGCGCACCTATTTCTCTTATGATCCGGGGCAAGATAAGATTGCGTTTTCCGAGATTACCGTTGAGAGCCGGACGCTGCGGGTCTCGGGCTCGGGTCAGGCATATTTGGGCGGCTATTCAGGGCTTTGGCCGAACACGCTTGCAGCCCAAGTATCCCTCAGCGAACTGGAGGCCGCGCCCGAGGGCATCTTCGCCAATGCGGTGGGGTTTGAAGACGGCGTCGCCGATTTCCGGGTCACGCTCGACCCCTTTGGAATTGAATTCGGTCAGGTGGTCCTGATCGGCGAGGATGTCCGCGTGGACGGTGCGGGTTGGGTCGCAGCGCGTGCCGACGGGTGGGAGGGAGCCGCGGATCTAAGCGCGCCGCGCTTTACTCCGCAGGAGCTCTTGGCGCTTTGGCCGGTGATGTTGGGTCCCCAGACGCGCGGTTGGCTCTCGGAGAACTTGGTGGGCGGCGCGCTCATGGATGTCGAAGGAGCGGTTCGGTTGACCCCAGGGCAGAGGCCGCGATTTGGCTTTACCTTCGACTACGAAAACGCCGAGGTCCGATTTCTTCCAGATATGCCCGTCGTTGAGAAGGGACGTGGTCATGCAAGCCTCTATGGGGCCAATTTCACGATAACCGTCGACAGCGGCGTGGTCCGGGCTCCAGGTGGGGCCCAAGTGGCTCTCGATGGTTCGAGCTTCCAGATTATCGATGTGTTCGCCAAACCCTCGGGGGCGCATCTGCGGCTCAGGGCCCGCGCGCCATTGCCGGCGATCCTTCAGGTGATGGAGAACCCGCCCTTCCGCGTGCTCTCGCGGATTGACGAGGATGCGGATGTGTTCGACGCCCACGCGGTCCTGACGGGGGAGGCGGTTTTCCCGCTAAAGAAGCAGCTTCTTCTCGAAGAGATCGAGTTCAATGTTGAAGGCGTTCTGAAAGCGGCGCGAAGCGAGAACATTGTGCCCGGGCGTGTCGTGTCCGCGCCGGAGCTGGCCCTCAGCCTGTCGCCCGATCTCCTGAGTGTCGCGGGCCCAGTGTTGGTGGACGGACAGCCGCTGGAGATCACGTTGCGTCAGCCGCTTGGCGCTCCTGGGCAGGCGGGGCGCATTGATGCCCAGGTGGCCATAACGCCTGAGCTGTTTGAAGCGCTTGGGGTCGCGTTCCCGCCGGGTCGGATCGCGGGGGCGGGGACGGGCGCGCTGGCGCTCAGTCTTCAGGACGAGAGAGCGCCAGAGTTTTCCGTCACCTCCGACCTCCTGGGTCTCGCCTTGTCGATCCCGGAACTCGGCTTTCGCAAGCCCGAGGAGGTGGTGGGTCGCTTTGCAATGGAAGGGACCCTGGGGCCGGAGCCTTCGATCGACGCGCTGCTCTTGTCGGCGCCGGGTCTCGAGGCGCAAGGGCGGCTGCGCCTTGGCGAGGACGGTCAGTTCCAATCTGCGGAATTCACCCGCCTTGCGGTGGGCGCCTGGTTGGATGGGCCGGTTACGGTTGACGCCCAGGGCCCCGGGCGCGCGCCCAGGGTGGTGTTGGACGGGGGCGAAGTGGATCTATCACAACGGCCGGACATATCCGGTGGTGGCGCCTCGGTGCCCCTGACAATCGCCCTCGACACCCTTCGTGTCACAGGCGGGATCGTTCTCACCGATGTCGCAGGGGACTTGGTGGCCGGCCCCGGTCTGAATGGCCGGTTCGAGGCCCGGGTCAATGGCGGACCTCGGATCATCGGCGCGCTAGCGCCCCGAAACGGCGCAACCGCTATTCAGATCGATGGAGGCGATGCGGGCGCAATCCTGCGGAGCGCGGGGGTGTTCCGCTCCCTAGATGAGGGCAGCTTTAACCTGATCCTGTCGCCCCGCGAGGGCGAGGAGGGGTTTGATGGGTTCCTGCGGATCGAGAATACCCGACTGGGCGACCAGTCGGCGGTGGTCGATATGCTCGACGCCGTGTCCGTGGTGGGGCTGATTGACCAAATCCAAGGGCCGGGCGTTGTGTTCGACACTGTCGAGGGGCGCTTCCGGCTGACCGAGGACCGGCTCACATTGCTGCAGGGCTCGGCGGTGGGCGCGTCGCTGGGTGTCTCCTTGGATGGAATTTATGATATCGCCGGGGGCATCTTGGACATGCAAGGCGTCATGTCGCCAGTGTATCTTTTGAACGCCGTGGGTCAGATCTTCACCCGGCGCGGCGAGGGGCTTTTCGGTTTTACGTTCCGTTTAAGGGGCCCGGGGGACGACCCAGACGTCAGTGTCAATCCCCTCTCGATCCTGACCCCGGGAATGTTCCGGGAGATCTTTCGCCGTGCCCCGCCGGAGTGAGCGGTTTGCAGCTTTCCGATTTTGACTTCGATCTCCCGGAGGAATTGATCGCGACGCGCCCAGCGCGGCCGCGTTCATCTGCGCGCATGCTCGTGGCCATGGGCGACCAGCTGACAGATGCGCGTGCCCGCGATCTTCCAGAGTATCTGAAACCCGGCGATCGGCTGGTGCTGAATGACACCAAGGTTATTCCGGCGCGCCTGTCGGGGCTGCGCCATCGGAGCGGTGAGGCCGGCGAGACAGCGGCGCGCATCGAGTTAACCCTGTTGAACGTCCAGGCCGACGGTACCTGGCGTGCGCTCTTGAAGCCCCTAAAGAAGGTGAGGGACGGTGAAGTAATTGTCTGCCGCGCGGGGCTTGAGGCGCGCGTGCTGGGCCGGGACGCGGGAACGGCGGTTATCGATTTTGGTCTCGTGGGGGCGGAGTTTGACGCGGCCTTGGATGCTGCTGGTGATATGCCTCTACCACCCTACATCGCGGGACGCCGGAAGGCGGATGCGCGGGACCGCGAGGACTACCAGACCGTTTGGGCGGACCGGCCAGGCGCGGTAGCCGCGCCCACTGCGAGCCTGCATTTTGACGCGGGACTTTTGTCAGCTCTTCGCGAGCGGGGCGTAGATATGACCTCGGTCACCTTGCATGTGGGCGCTGGAACCTTTTTGCCCGTCACAGTGTCGGACATCCGCGACCATAGGATGCATGCGGAATGGGGTGAGGTCTCCGAGCGGGCCGTCCGAGAGATTGCCGCGACACGGGCCAGGGGTGGTCGGATCATTCCGGTGGGGACAACGGCGCTCAGGGTCCTCGAGACCGCAGCCCGGGGCGGGGTCGTGAGGCCTTGGACCGGAGAGACGGATATTTTTATCAGCCCGGGATTCCAGTTCCAGGCGGCGGACGCGCTCATGACGAACTTTCATCTGCCAAGATCCACTCTGATGATGCTGGTCGCGGCGTTCATGGGCGCCGAGCGAATCCGCGCCGTCTATACCCATGCCCTCTCGGAACGGTACCGTTTCTTTTCCTACGGAGATGCGTCGCTTTTGTTCCCTGGCGACTGATCGCGACACGGCCCGTGTCGCAAAGCCGCGCGACGGGATCGGCGCTTCGGGGTACCTCGGACGCGAGGCGAAACGAGACAGCGGCCCCGAAGGAGCCCTTGGGTCATGGTGCAGGTATTGGCGGCCGCCTGGGCGCTGTTTCTGGGCATGCTGTTGCTGATGGTCGGCAATGGCGTCCAGGGTACGCTTCTGGGCATCCGTGGCGCGCTCGAGGGCTTTTCCACGTTTGAGATGTCCTTGGTGATGTCGGCGTACTTCCTGGGGTTTCTGGGAGGGTCGCGGCTTACGCCCAAGATGATCCAGAGAGTGGGCCATGTGCGCGTGTTTGCGGCCCTTGGCTCACTCACGTCGGCCATGCTTATCCTCTTTCCAACCATTGCGGAGCCGGGTGTTTGGATAGGCCTTCGCGTGCTTGTCGGGTTCTGCTTCTCCGGAATTTATGTCACCGCCGAGAGCTGGCTCAATGATGCCGTCGAGAACGAGAACCGTGGTAAGGCGCTTTCGCTGTACCTCATCGTTCAGATGGCGGGGATCATTGCCGCTCAGGGGCTGATTTATCTGGGCGACCCGTCCGGCTTTGTCCTTTTCATCGTACCGTCGGTTCTGGTGTCCCTCGCGTTTCTCCCCGTGCTTTTGTCCGTGACGCCAACGCCGGCCTTTGACACCACAAAGCCGCTGTCGCTGTTCGAGCTCTGGGAAGTGTCTCCGCTGGGCTGCATCGGCATGTTTCTGATTGGGGGCATGTTTTCGGCGCTTTTCGGGATGTCGGCCGTCTATGCCGCTGAGGCTGGCTTCAGCGTGGGGGAGATCTCGGTCTTTGTCGCGATGATCTACGTGGGCGGACTGTTGATGCAGTATCCGATCGGCTGGATCTCTGACCGGATGGACCGGCGGCTTCTGATCCTGATCGTGGCGGCCATGGGGGGCGCGGCGGGCCTGTTGGCA
>JBCCKB010000038.1:0-15131 GCA_039027595.1 Pseudomonadota bacterium
CCGCAGCGGGCGGTGTTCAGCGCTGCCATCCTCGCCCAGGCGTCCGGATCCTTGTAGGCCGCGTCAATCTCTCGCTGTACCCGCCAGAAATCGGAAAAATCCGAAGCCACGAGGAAATAATCCGCGTCCGAGACATTTTCTGCGATGCCAGTGAAGATACCGGGCTCATCTGGTGAAAACGTACCGTCGCGCAATGTCGCAAGCGCGCGGGACAGACGCGGATCATCGGCCACCGCACGCCTGGCATGGCCTTCAATTTGGCGGCGCGCGATCACCTCTTCCGCGGTCATCCCGAACAGGAAGAAATTCTCGGCGCCCACCCGCTCGCGGATTTCCACATTTGCGCCGTCAAGCGTGCCCACCGTCGGCGCGCCATTTAGCGCGAGCTTCATGTTACCGGTGCCCGAGGCTTCCTTGCCCGCAGTCGAGATCTGCTGGGAGAGATCGGCAGCCGGGATCAGTCGTTCGGCCAAGGACACGTTATAATTTGGCGGATAGACAACGCTCAGGAATTTCGATGTCACTGGATCGGTGTTGATCCGGGCCGCGACGGCATTGATCAAGTGGATAATTTCTTTGGCAAAGACATATCCAGGGGCTGCCTTGCCGCCGAATATCTTTACGCGCGGGGTCCAGTCGCCATTCGGATTATCGCGGATCTCCTGCCAAAGCGCGATCGTCTCGAGGATATTGAGGTGCTGACGCTTATATTCATGGATCCGTTTGATCTGGATATCGAACATCGCCTCGGGATCCGCCGTCAGGCCATGTTCGCGCTGCAACCAGTCGGAGAGATCGGCCTTGTTTTGACGTTTGATGTTGGAATAGCGCTCAATGAAGCCAGCATCGGCCAAGTAGGGCTCTAGTTCAGACAAGCGCTCGCTCCGGTAAACCCAGTCGGGGCCGATCGCCTCGCTAATCAGCGCCGAAAGCCGTGGATTGCAGGTGAGCATCCAGCGCCGGGGCGTGACGCCGTTGGTCTCGTTCACGATTTTCTCCGGATGGAGTGCGTGAAGATCGCTGAACACGGTCGATTTCATCAGCTCGGTATGGAGCGCCGAGACCCCGTTCACCCGGTTTGCCATGATGAACGACAGTTCGCCCATGCGCACCTCGCCGCCACCAATCGCGCTGATGGTGCGGGAGGGGTAGCTTTTGGCATGGCTCGCGTCGATCTCTTCGATCAGTTGGACGTGTCGCGGCAGGAGGCTTCGCATCAGATCTTCCGACCAGCGCTCAAGGGCTTCGGGCAGTAACGTGTGATTTGTGTAGTTGAGCGTGCCTCGCGCGGTCTCGACGGCATCCTCGAAGGAGAGCCCCTTTTCATCCAACAGGATCCGCACGAGTTCCGGCCCGGCGATGGCGGGATGCGTGTCATTCAGTTGGATGGCGACCTTGGACGGCAGGCCCCGCAGGTTTTCGTATTCGCTCTCGTAACGTCGAACGATGTCGCGGATCGAGGCGGCTGTGAAGAAGTACTCTTGGCGGAGCCGGAGCGCCTTGCCTTCAGGTGTGGTGTCGTCTGGGTAGAGTACCCGGCTTATCGTGCGCGCAAAGGCTTCCGGCTCGGCGGCGCGGGCATAGAAGCCCTGATTGAAACTATCGAGATCGAAGATCCGCACCGGCTCGGCTTCCCACAGCCTCAGGGTGTTTGCCCAGCGCCCTTCCCATCCGATAACGGGTGTATCATGCGCCTCCGCCCTGACGGCCTCGGCCGGACGCCAAATGCCACGCCGTCCCTTTATGTGAACATGGCCTCCAAAACCGATCTCGAACCCGGCCTCCGGGCGCGGGAATTCCCAGGGAAACGTGAGCCGCAACCAATCCTCTGGGTTCTCTATCTGGCGACCATGTTGAAAGCTTTGCCGAAAGAGCCCGTGCTCGTAGCGAATGCCGTAGCCCATCGCGGGGCATCCCAGCGTCGAAAGGGACTCCATGAAACACGCCGCGAGCCGCCCAAGCCCGCCGTTGCCGAGCGCCGCATCTGGCTCGCAGTCGATGAGGTCCGCAAAATCGAGACCGAGCCCGTGAACCGCTTCACGCGCCTCGTCGAGGATCCCGAGATTGACCATGGCATCTTCCAGCAGGCGCCCAATCAGGAACTCCATCGACAGGTAGTACACGCGCTTTTCGCGGCCTTCGTAGGATGCGCGCGTGGACGCAAACCAGCACTCCATGATCTGGTCTCGTACCGCATGGCTAAGTGCGATCCGCCAATCATGCCGCGTTGCATGGCTTGGGTCCTTGCCCAGCGTGAATTTCAGATGCTTCAGGATCTCATCACGCATCGTCGCAACCATCATCGTACTACCCAACTCTTCGGACCCAGGAGCTTTTGCCGCCTGGCGCGGATTCTGCAAGCCGTTACGCCTCCACAGACCAATTGGCCGAAGTCTCGTGGTGCAATTCACCTCGCTTGGCGGGATTGCTCAATTCTAAGGCATCTAGGCAATGCAAATTACGAATCAGAGGGTTACAGGCCGACCGTGGCAACATCCGGTGGTGATGTGGCAAAAAACTGTGCCGATCCTGCAACGCATGCCGCGGATCAGTTTCATAAACGCATACAGGTCTAAAATATGTGCTATGGTTAATTCGACGGCGGTTCACCTTCGCCAATGTTGGGACGTTTTGATGTCCTCAACTTGAAAAAGCTGAAATCGCTTACAGAATTCCCCGGCGTCGGGCTGGGGTATGGTTCCTCCCTGACTGGACAGGCCGCACCTTGGTGCGGCTTTTTTTTGGCCTCATCCACGGCCTATTCCAGCAGCGCCGCGGCAGCCTATGCTCACTTCAAACCCGCCAGGCCAGAAGGCGCCTCTCAACAAGCCCGATACCAGCACTGACAAGAACACCTAGAAGGGACAAGAGCACGACACCGGCGAACAGGCGTTCTAGGTCATAGAGGGCACCGGCCTCGAGAATATAGGCACCAATTCCAAACTCAGCGCCGAGCATTTCGGCGGCGACGAGCAGGATGATTGCGATGGCCAGGCTTATTCGGAGACCCGACAGGATCCCGGGCATGGCCCCGGGCAGCACGATCTTGCGCACGATCGACCACCACGAGAGCCCAAAGCTCTGCCCCATGCGGATCAACGTTCTGTCCACGTTATCAACGGCGCCGAAGGTTGCGACAACGGTGGGCGTGAATGTACCGAACGCGATGAGCGCGTATTTCGATCCCTCTCCGATGCCGAACCAGATGACGAAGAGTGGAAGCAGCGCGATCTTTGGGATTGGAAAAATTGCCGCGATCAGAGGGACAAAACCCGAGCGAACATGCGAAAATAGTCCAATAAGAACGCCCATGCCGATACCTAAGCTCACGCCAATTGCGGCACCAACGACAAGGCGGGATAGCGACACACTAAGATGTGTGAACAAGAGCCCGCTCACGTAGAGTTCGTGAAAGGTCAATAGAACATCCGACGGACGCGGTAGGGTAAGGGCCGATATCCAGCCCGCGCGGGTGCCCCACTCCGCAATCAGCACCAAAAGGATAAAAACCAATATTCCAACCCAGCGGCGCGACCTCGGGGCAAAGCCACCGCCTCGGAATGCGACGGGGCGTTCCACCACCTTAGCCATTGAGCAACTCGGCATCTGCGGCGCGGGCTTCGTCGTGCATCAGTTGCCAGAGCTGGCGCTGAAAGCCGTCGAGATCAGCATCCCCAAAGTTGCGGTGAGCTAGGGGTTTATCAAGGGTCAGCACCTCGCGGATCTGCCCCGGGCGCCGCGACAGGACCACCACCTCGTGGCCAAGCCGAACCGCCTCCGCAAGGTTGTGGGTCACGTAGACAGCCGTAAAATTCTGTCGCGACCAAAGACCGACAAGATCGTCCATCAAAAGTTCGCGCGTCTGGCTGTCGAGCGCCGACAATGGCTCGTCCATCAGCATCACGGCGGGACGAACAGCGAGCGCGCGCGCAATCGCCACCCGCTGTTTCATACCGCCCGAAAGCTGCTTCGGCAGCGCCTTGGCAAACTCGGTGAGCTTCGTGCGTGCGAGAACGTCGCTGATAATGTCGCGCGCTTCCGCCGTAGAAACGTTCTGGTCCTCAAGCACAAGCGAGACATTTCCCGCCACACTCCGCCAAGGCAGGAGCGCAAAGTCTTGGAAAATATAGGTGAGCGGGTTGAGGCAGTCGTTGGGGGGAGCGCCGATCTGAAGAACCTGACCGCGTGTGGGGCGCTCTAGCCCGCCAATGATCCGCAGCAGCGTGGACTTGCCGCAGCCGGAGGGTCCGACAATGCAGACAATCCGTCCGGTGGTAATCTTCAGATCGATCCCGGCAAGAACGTTGATGTCACCATAGGAATGGCCAAGTCCCTCCAGTCTGATATCCATGTCGGCTCCTGCATTTCGTGGGGGCAGACACTCCGCCCCCGCGCTTGGTCGTCAGGCGCCGGTGGTTTCGACGTAAGAGGCATCCACCAGGGTCTCGAGAGTGATGTCGGCATCGACAAGGCCCTCGGCCTGGAACCAGCTTAACTGATCCTGAACTGAGGCCAGGTTGAGCGCAGCTCCGGCAGAGAGCCGCATCGTGCCATTGATGATCGAGGGCGCGGCTTTGTCTCGGGTGCGGTCCGTGTAGACGTATTTGTGAATCAAATCGACCATCTCCGCAACGCCATCGTCTCCTCCTGTTTGGTCAATCATTGCGGCAGCGTAATCGTCCACGCCACGGGAGAAGCCCGCCAGAAAGTTCTCGGTCATCGCGCGTTCCTCGGCGGCGTTCGCGGAGGATGTAAAGACCGTGGTCACCTGGTAGTCCGGGATATAGTCCGAGACATCCGCCACCACGTGCCAAGCGCCAGCAGCCGCGAGCGGCTTGGCGATATGGGGCACGATTGACCAACCATCCACTTGGCCCGATTTCATCGCACCGATGATCGCACCGACCTTTTGCAAGGGCGTGAAGCTCAGTGAAATGCCCTCCGCGTCCGCCATCTTCGCGCCCATGTAATGGAACGATGACCCGGCCTGGGTGACGGCGAACTTCTTACCGTCAAGATCACCGACGGACGTGATGCCAGATTGATACGCCGCATCCGAGATCAGGTACTTCTGACCATCGATCCCCGCTTCTTCCCTAAGCGCGCCGCCAATCACCTTGATCGCGCCCTTGTCGGCGAGGCTAATGAGCCCACCCGATATCGCCGTTACGGCGTAGTCGATGTCGCCGGAAGCAATTGCGACGGCCATGGGTTGCGCGGCCTGAAAGAACTCAAACTCGACGTCGAGACCGGCCTCGGCGAAGTAACCGCGCTCAAATGCGATGAAGCTCGCCGCGTGCGACGTAAAGCGCAGCGCGCCCACTTTGATCTTGGCGTTCGCGGCGATTGCTGGCGCGGCGAGGCCCGTCGCGGCCATCGTCGACCCTATCAGCGCAAGTGCGCGGCGGCGGTTGAGTGTGATCATGTTCTCCTCCCTATGATCTTAACTTATCTCTGTATTGTCGGCTCGGCCTCCCCACCGAGGTTTAGCGCGGGATCTTCGGCCTTCCCAGCAATCCGTGCTGTCTCGACGCATGGACGCGCTGCTTGGCGGTCACTTTCTACGGCATCGGGCGCCATGGAACCATGAAAGTGCCGGTGTGCAATCCCAAAGCAGCCCGCTTGCGCAATTGTTTGGGTTGACGCACTCGAGGGGGTCTCTGAGCGCGGCGGAACGGTCAGCGGGCGGACCACGGCATTATTGGAGCGCCGCATCGGGTGCGAGCTCCGAATTCGCCACCCCGCAACCCATCAGATCGCTCCATGATTGGAGGTTTCATCGTCCAAACGCGACTCTGGACCTTCTCAAACAACACCAAACAAGCTGCGCGACACTCTCTCTTTTGGGCGGGCCGCACCGTAACTTGTCGTCTGTCCGGGCACGCGTGGCTCGACCGCTGACCGAGGTGATCAGCATTCGTTTGAGACCGCAACGTGCTCGAGCGCGGCTTGGATATCAGAGAGAAGATCCTCAGGATCCTCGATGCCAACCGACAGGCGAACGAGGCCAGGCGTGATCCCAAGCCCCGCGCGCTGCATCTCCGAAAGTCTCTGGTGCGTCGTTGTCGTTGGATGCGTCACGATCGACTTCGCGTCGCCAAGATTATTCGAGATCGTAATGAGTTTCAGAGCGTTAAGGAAGCGAAAGGCCGCAGGCTGACCACCCGCGATCTCAAGCGCAAGCATTGTCCCCCCAGATCCCAGCTGCGCCATCGCAAGGGCATGCTGCGGGTGGTCCGAGAGCCCAGGATAGATTACCCGGCTGAGCTGCGGGTGATCTCGAAGCGCATCGGCCAGGACCTGTGCCCCGCTCGCCTGGGCGCGGACCCGCAGATCAAGCGTCTCGAGCCCTTTCAGCATCACCCAGGCGTTAAAGGGGCTCATCGCGCCACCGGTGTGCTTTAGGTAGGGCTCCACCGTCTTTCGGATAAACTCCCGGCGACCAAGGATGACCCCTCCAAGCGCCCGGCCTTGTCCATCGATATGCTTGGTGGCCGAGTAAACAACCACATCTGCGCCCTGCTCGATCGCCCGACTGAAGATCGGAGTTGAAAAGACGTTGTCGACGATGACCCGGGCGCCGACCGCGCGAGCCAGCGCCGCGACTCCTGCGATGTCAATCACCTCAAGCGTCGGGTTCGACAGCGCCTCGAGAAATACGACTTTGGTGTCGCCACGGATCGCCGCACCCCAAGCGTCAATATCGGTTCCATCTACGAATGTGACCTCAACGCCAAAGCGCTTAAGGACATCCTCCAAGATGTAAAGACACGAGCCGAAAAGGGCACGCGCCGAGACCACATGATCGCCAGCTTTCAACATCGAGGTCAGCGCCCCGTTCACGGCTGCCATGCCAGACGCCGTGGCGAAAGCATCCTCCGCGCCCTCAAGGGCCGCTATACGCTCTTCGAACATCCGGACCGTGGGGTTGCCGTAGCGCGCGTAAATGAACTCGTCAGGACCAGCCTCGATGAAGCGCGCCTCGGCAGCCTCGGCGGTCTCGTAGACGAACCCTTGGGTCAGAAAGATCGCCTCGGAGACCTCGCCATACTGGCTCCGGCGAATGCCCGAATGCACAAGCTTCGTGCGGGTTTTCCAATCCTGGCTCATCGGGTTGCCCCTTCCAAACAAAAAGCCCCCACCGCGAGCGTCGGGGGCCTTTCGTCCCTGACCTCTTTAGCGGCTTCTTTAACGTGGCCCGCAATCCGGTGTACAAATCGCCACGCGCCATCACGTACCGGCCAGTGCTATGGCGGTCAAGCGCCATCGAAGGTCTGCGACTAAAGCGGTTTGGGATCGCGGCGCACCTCAACGCGGCGCATTAAGGGACGTCGCATGTCGAAACGACCTCCCGTGGCGCCCTTGATAGGACACTGGTCTACGCCCTCCCGGAGAACCTCGGAGATGCGCCCGTTAACGAGATGCGGGCACCGTCCTGGTTCGGGCATGAGCGTCTCGACGCAAGCACTGCCCTCTAGCCAAAGAGAACCGCGTTTGGCTCCAAATCGGCGATCACCTGAAAGCGAGCGCTGCTCCCAGGTTAGCACGCTTACATCGTGGAACGTACCCAGGACTCGAACCGCGCCCGCCTAGACTATGCGTTTCGCAATGGCCGCCATGCTCTTCAAAGAGCAAGGTTCATGGGCGACTACCGCAATCCCTGTCCCTCGAGACGCACCCAAAAGGCGGCATGAACGCCCTCAACCGCGCAACGGGTGGCGCTCGGCGTTCGGATCAGCGGATGTTGCGGGAGCGGCCAGCCATGGATTGCGGAAGCACGCCGTGGGTTCGACGCGCCTTTTGATACGTCTTGGCTCACGTCTCCGTTCTTGAGGGTTCGCGCAGTACTGCCGCGAACGGGAGCTCTCTGCTTTGACTCTATCGCCGAAGCCCGGGCTTGAGTTCCCCACAATCCTCGTCGAACTTGGATGCAGATATTCCCTTGAATGGAAGAGTGACACCATGCCCGCACCCATAGACCTCTATTACTGGCCCACGCCGAATGGCTGGAAGATCTCGATCGCACTTGAAGAAATGGGGCTGCCCTATGACGTCCACTGGATTGATATCGGCAAGGGAGATCAATTCGCATCCGAGTTTCTCAAGATCGGCCCCAACAACAGAATGCCGGTGATCACCGACCCGGATGGTCCTGGAGGCGCGCCGGTCTCGATCTTTGAGTCCGGGGCCATTCTTCAGTATCTCGCGCGCAAGACAGGGACGTTTTACGGTGAAAGCGAGCGTGATGCACTTTTGGTGGACCAATGGCTCATGTGGCAGATGGGCGGCGTTGGGCCGATGGCGGGCCAGGCGCATCACTTCTTGAAGTACGCGCCAAAGATGGAGCCACCGCAGGTGCTGCCCTACGCCCAGGACCGCTATCGTGGCGAGGTCTCGCGCCTATACCGGGTTCTGAATACGCGGCTCGGCGAGAGTGAGTATGTGGCCGGCGGGTTCTATTCGATCGCCGATATGGCGATTTGGCCATGGGCCTCGCTGTGGGAGGGTCAGGAACAGGTGATCACCGACAAGCCGAACCTCGCGCGCTGGCTCGACGCCGTGGCTGCTCGGCCAGCTGTTCAGAAGGGGCGGGAGGTTGGCGCGGAGCTCCGTGATCGGAAAACCTCCCGTGAAGAGGAGCTTGCCGCGCAGAAGGTGATGTTTGGCCAGAAGGGCTGAGCTTCACCAGCGCTTAACCGGGTCATGCCAAGATAGCGAGACTGAGCTAGGTAGACGACCCATGCGGTATCGCGAAATCAGGTTCCCATGCCGGATCCAGACCCGGTTTGTAGTTAACGGCGTGTCCCATCCGGGGGTGGTTCTGAATGTGTCGCGGGGCGGCATTCTTGCCGAACTGGGCACGCGCGTACGCGTTGGAAACCCAGTGTACGTATCGATCGCCGGAAAGGACCGCGAAGCAACCGTTGCGCGGCTCGATGGCAGCCGTACCGGCATCCTCTTTGACCGCCCCCTCACGCCCGGGGAGCTTCGCAGTTTGCGCACGCATTCACAGACCGCCCCGCGGGGGTCCCGGTTCCTCTCGGAGATGTAACACGCATCCAGCGGATGGCGCCTCTCGCAGCGAAACTGCGACTTGGAAAGCTCAGGCGGGCCACCAGAGCCGCGGCCCCGAAACGATCTCATGGCCGGTCAGAGGCGATCATGGGCAAATCGGAGACACGGCTCTCTGGATCGAACGATCGTCGATCGATGATGTGGTGGAAACCCAAGTTTGCGCGGGCCGCTGGCGCCTGATCGAGGATCTTGCGAAGCCCGCAGGCTGTTTGCTGAGAGTGCGCGTGTTCACCGACGAGAAGACTGTAGTTGCGTCGTTCGGAGGTTTTGGGTGACAACCACCTTACCGCGTCTCACGATTACGCGGTGACTTTCGATCCAAACAGCGACGGGACCTGTCTGCTGGCCTTTTCACCCCCAGGATCAGGATCCACCGCTCCTAGCGGATGGCGTCTCCCGGTCAAGCTCATGGACCGACCTACTGTCCAGCCCATGGGGCCCAAGCTTGTTCCGAGGTCCGCAGCCTTCCCGCCGCAATACTTCGCACACTTACGAAGCTTCGCAGCGTCCCACCAGCGGAGAGAGCCCACGACACCGGGGCAATTCTTGCACTCTGTCCCGGCAAGGATGCCTCATGAAGTACCAGGTGTTTTTTTTGGACGTCTCCACCCGAAACGTCACGCAACGTTATGCGGCCCCTCGGCTGTCCGGGAATGGAGGCGACACCGAGCATTGGCGCTTTGCAGCTTTCTCGGCAGGGGCTGGTCATGGGAAGCAGATACGGCTTGGCCGCGATGGACCGCCCAAACGGCAGATTCAGGAGCATGCCAGGCCTGTCAATGTCACAAAAGTGAGTGACCGCACCCAAGAAATGGGCGGCTGAAGCATCGCCGGCCAGTCGTATTCGACCAAGGTGAGGCGCCTACTCCGCCCCCTCTTCGTCCTCGATCAAAAACCCCCTGAGCGCCATGATCTGTGCCCACAGAAAGATGAACAGCGCCAAGGGAAACCCGAAAGTCTCAATCTTGACCCATGCATCGGTCGACATCGTCCGCCAGACGATTTCATTCGCGACCGCGAGCCCGGCAAACAAGGCGGCGAGCCGACGGGTCAGGATCATCCAGCCCTCGTCTCGCATGGGTAGGAATTCGTTCATCACCCACGCGAGGTAAGAGCGTCCCTGAAGCAGACCGATCCCAAGGATCGCGGCGAAGACCCCGTACACGATTGTGGTCTTCATCTTGAAGAAGGTCTCATCGTTGAACCAGACCGTGAGCCCGCCAAAAACCACCACCAAGACGGCCGTGAAGACCTGCATCCGCGATAGCTTGCCCGTGAGTTTCCAGAGGACCGCAATGGACACCAGCAAGATCGGTACAAAGCCGGCAGCGGCGACGATGAAGCCGTCGTAGTCGACACCCCCGATCGTGTACGTCTCGTCCCTGACGTAGAGATACACCGCGAAGAACAGAAGCGGCGGCCCAAGCTCAAGAGCCTGTTTGACGCCGGGATGAATGGTCTTTTCGTCTGGGTCGGTCATGTTATCCACCCCGCTCAACTATCACCGCACCAGCTGCGATCAACCCCATGAGTGCCACGCGGCGGGGACCCACGGTTTCGCCTAGGAAGGCCCAACCGATGAGAGCGGCAAAGACGGTGGAGGTTTCCCGCAGGACCGCTGCCTCGCCCACACTATCAAGCCGGGTCGCGAGCATGATTGAGCCAAATGAGAGGAACGCGACGAAGGCGCCAACGATGCCGCGGAGAAAAAGGGGAGGGAGCGCTGGACGATCGGGCAAACGCCACCATCGGCGCGCAGCGACGAACGGGAACACCAGACCGTCAAGGAAGAAGAACCATGCGAGGAAGGTGAAGGGATCAGCGGTGGCCCTGATTCCGTAGGCGTCATAGGTCGTATAAAGCGCCACAAAGAGCCCCGTGGCGACCGCGAGAGTGAGAGCAAGCGGAAGCGTGTCGCGGCCAGTCTCAAGGCGCGCGAGATTGTACGCGCCAAGACCGAAAATCCCGGCCAGGAGCGTTGCGACGCCTAGCCATTGAATTAGCGAGAAGGTCTCCCCAAAGATCAGATAGGCACCGATCACGGCAAAGAGAGGTCCGGTGCCTCGGACCACGGGGTAGACGACGGTGTACGCGCCATAGGTATAGGTGAACCCCTGGAGGACCTTGTAACCGATATGGATCAACATCACGGCGGCGAAGATTGGCCACATGTGGGGTTCGGGCCAAGGAACCACGAGGAGCGCGAACGGGGCGGCGATCAGCCCGTAGGCGCCGTCTATGGCCCCACGAGATAGCCATGGGTCGTGGCGGCCCTTCTGAAGCGCGCCGAAGACCGCGTGGAGAAAAGCGGCGAGCAAGGCCAGGGCCGTGGCAACTGTGCCGCCCATCGGCGTGCCTTCCAGCGAGATAAGCCAGCCGCTCATGCGTGCTCGGACCATTGACGTGGGAGGCTCTGGGCAACGGCCCCGCCCGACCGTCCGGGGCGTCTCCAAGACCGTTCGAGGGCACGTGCGGTGAGGCTATCGAACATGGCCATGCCCGGCCGGACCGGAGGCTTCGGCGTTCATTCCAAGGTCCGGCCCATGCCAACGCGGTAGTCGAACCCGAACTGCTGGTAGAGCTTGTCGGCGGGCGGGTCGGCGATCAGGCTCAGAATACAGGATTTGGGAAGCTCCGCTTCAGCCCACTCCATAAGTCTCGCGACAATCCGGCGGCCAAGGCCCCGGCCTTGGTGTTCGGGGTGGACCGCGACGTCGGTGACGAGCGCAAAGCAGCCGCCATCGCCGACGATCCGCCCCATGCCGACAAGCCGGTCACCGTCCCGAAGCCAGACCCCGTAAAGTGTGGCAGCGAGACCAGTCTTCGCGGCTTGGTCAGAGAAGTCACTCAGTCCCGCCGCAACCCGCAGCGCACGGAATTCGGCGACACTTGGAGACCGATCTGAGAAGTCAGGCATCCAGGCCAGTAAGTGCTTGAGCGAATTCGTCCGGATCGAATGGAGCGAGGTCGTCGATCTGCTCGCCAACTCCGATGGCATGTATCGGCAGGCCGAACTTGTCGGCCAGTGCCACAAGCACGCCGCCCTTGGCGGTCCCGTCGAGCTTGGTCATCACAAGCCCCGATACATCGGCAAGCTTTTGGAACGTATCAACCTGCGACAGCGCGTTTTGTCCGGTGGTTGCGTCGAGGACGAGGAGCGTGTTGTGCGGCGCGTCCGCGTCCTTCTTGCGGATCACGCGGACGATCTTGGCGAGCTCCTCCATCAGATCGGCGCGATTCTGAAGGCGGCCGGCCGTGTCGATCATCAAGAGGTCGGCGCCCTCGCTCTCGGCGCGGCCCATGGCGTCGAAGGCTAGACTTGCGGGGTCGGAGCCCTCGGGCGCCGTCATAACCGGCACGCCCGCACGCTCGCCCCACACTTGGAGCTGCTCGACCGCCGCCGCCCGAAACGTGTCTCCCGCTGCAATCACCACGGACTTGCCCGCCGCGCGGAACTGACTAGCAAGCTTGCCTATGGTCGTTGTCTTGCCAGAGCCGTTGACACCCACGACGAGGACCACCTGGGGTTTTTTCGGATAGAGAGGTAGGGGGCGCGCGACGGGCTCCATGATCCGTGCAATCTCCTGGCCTAGGATCTCCTTGATCTCTTCTGTCGACAGCTTTCGACCAATGCGTCCCTCGGCGATATTGGCTGTGACCCGCAGGGCCGTATCAACACCCATGTCTGAGGCAATCAGAAGCTCCTCAAGGCTTTCAAGCATCTCGTCATCGAGCACGCGCCGTAGCGGTGGCGGGGCGGTTGAGCCGCGGCCCAACACTCGACCCAAAATGCCCGATCTCGAGCCTGGAGCGGTTTCCTGATGTGTCGGCTGATTTAGCTCAGGCCCTTTGGATACCGGTGCGGTTGGGTCCGGTACGGGGTTGTGCGCATGCTCCTGCGCTGCCGGACGGCCCTCCGGCGGATCACGACGGGGCTCGTCTGGAATGGGTTCATCCCGAGGCGATGCAGAAGACATGTGCTCGACCTCACCACCATCGGCAACAATGGCGTCGAGGCCTTCCTCGAGCTTCGAAGACGATTTAAAGAGCCGTTCTTTGAGCTTCGACAGAAACGCCATGGCCGCCCCCTGCGGTGTTCGGCCTTCACCTAGACGTTGACGCGCAAAGATGAAAGTCCGCGTAGGTTAACCATTTGTTAAGAATCGGTTGTCGCAGCGCTCCGGCGTGTGCGACACTCTGCGGATGCTGCGGATTGCGTCCATTATCTTGTTAATGTTGGTGGGACCGGTCGCCTCGGCGGAGACGCCCATGAGCGCGCCTGATTTCGAGGCTTACACCACCGGCAAGACCCTGACCTACGCGACCGAGGGGCTGGACTACGGGGTTGAAGAATATCTCGAAGGCCGCCGTGTGCGCTGGTCATTCCTGGACGGGGAGTGCCAGGACGGTGAGTGGTATCCCGCTGGCGAGATGATTTGTTTTGTTTACGACGAAATTGGCGTCCCGCAGTGCTGGACGTTCTATGATCGAGCAGGCGGGCTCTTGGCGCGGTTCGAGAACGACCCCCAAAGCACGGAACTCTTCGAAACCCGACAAAGCCGCGAACCGATGATTTGCCTTGGACCCAAGATAGGCGTTTGAGGACGGTTGCAGCCCTGAAACAGAGGTTCTTGGTTTTCGAAACCAATGAAACAAGTGAAAAATTGATCTAATTCAATTTGTTGTGGGATCTTGCGGGTGCTGAAACCGCTTGGAGAAAGATCCCGATGCCTTACGTCAACCACGCTGTTCCACTGATCGGCCAATCCCGGCAGATGTCATGCTGGTACGCCGCCGTTTGCATGATCGGCGCCTATTTCGAGGCTGGTCCGCGCCAAGGGCTGAAAAACATATGGTTGGCCAACCAGGGGATCGCGGACAACCAAATTCAGGCGCTCGCCGAGGCCGAGAACCTCCATTGGTTGCGCGCGGCCGACCACGACTACAGCGCCGCTACGCTCGGTCACGACCTGCGGAAGTTCGGACCAATGTTCAGCATCTGCCATATGCCCCAAGGAAAGCACGTGCTCGTGGTCACCGGTGTGAACGATATTGGGACGCAACCGGAGATGCTTTACAACGATCCAGCCGGAGGCGGCCGCGAAGGGATCATGCCGCTCGAAACCTGGAACAAGCGTCGGCATCGCGGCTACCTTCTGGTGCGAGACCGGCGGACCTGGCCTCGGGGTTTCTTTATGAAGATGAACTACGTACCCGACGCCTGGCGCGAAGCCGCGTGAATGTCCCTGATGGATAGTGACCGAGACTTAGGCCCCAGGGCGATCGCGGAGCCGCCGCTCGATCCGCCGAAGCACCAGCGAAAGAGTGATTGTCATGACAAGATAGATCAGCGCCACGACATTATACGTTTCGAAATAGCGGAAGTTTCCGGCTGCTGTAACCTTGCCCAGTTGCGCGACGTCGAGGACGCCCAAGACTGAAACGAGCGAGCTGTCCTTGACCATGGCGATAAAGTCGTTTCCGAGGGGCGGCAGGATCGTCCGAAACGCTTGGGGAAAGATGATTAGCCGGAAGCGCTGCCAGGGAGAAAGTCCGAGCGCGTTCGCGGCTTCAACCTGTCCTTGATCAACCGACTGAAGCCCTGCTCGGAAAACCTCCGCGATGAAGGCAGAGTACGCAATGGTAAGGGCTAAGATAGCGCGCCAGAGCAGAGTGAAGTCGCGGGTGCGGATCGGCTCGAACTCCAAGCTCACGGCAACCCAGTTCCAGGCGGCGACGAGGGCGGGCGCAAAGACGAAAGCCACATAGAGCAACAGGACAAGGATCGGAATGCCGCGGACAATCTCGATGTAGAACCGCGCCATCTGGCGAATGGCAACGAACCGCGACAGCGACGCAACGGCCAGAAGGAGGCCCAGACCAGAGGCCGCAAAAAAGCTCACGAGCGTCACAAAGACCGTGATGCCGACGCCTTTGGACAGTGTCGACAGAACCTGGCGGTAGATGTCGTCGGCAACGACCCGGTATGCAAGGTAGACCCCGATGGCGCCTGCTACGACGAGCCACCAGGGAAAGTCGCGGTCGGACGGGGGTGC
>JBCCKB010000039.1:0-15069 GCA_039027595.1 Pseudomonadota bacterium
CCCGCGCGGAAGCAAGGGCCGCAGGCGCGCCGCCCGAGCGCCGTCACGCCCCCTCGGGGGGCGCTCATCAACGTGACAAGTAGTACCGGCCCTGCAATGACTTGGCAGGCATCAATCGCGGCGTTCCCACGTCGCTCGCCACCCCGGCGTGGCGGCCATCACGCGGCTTAACCCCCCTAAGCGGCATGGACACTTCCCGCTCAATCTGGCAGCAAAAGGGGGATCGGAATAGCAAGTGATGTCCTCGTAACAATGCTCCGCCGCCTCCACCCAGACCAGCCCGAGAGCTTTGCCTTCACGCCAGAGAACCAGGCTTGGGCCGAGGCGCAGAGCACGAAGTACCCCGAAGGTCGCCAGGCGAGCGCCGTGATCCCGCTTCTGTGGCGTGCACAGGAGCAGGAGGGGTGGCTGACCCGGCCCGCGATGGAGTATGTCGCGGCGATGCTCGACATGGCCTATATCCGGGTCCTTGAGGTCGCGACATTCTACTTCATGTTTCAGCTTCAACCCGTTGGTAGTGTTGCGCATTTCCAGGTATGCGGCACCACGTCCTGCATGATCATGGGCGCTGAAGACCTGGTTGGCGTTTGCAAGGAGAAAATTGCCAAGGCGGCGCACGCGCTGTCCGAGGATGGTCGGTTCTCCTGGGAAGAGGTCGAGTGCCTCGGCGCGTGTTCGAATGCGCCCATGGTCCAAATCGGCAAGGATTATTACGAGGACCTGACGGTTTCTCGCTTTTCGGAGATCATTGACGAGCTGGCGGATGGCAAGGTCCCTCTGCCGGGCCCTCAGACGGGACGGTTTGCCGCTGAACCCGCGTCTGGACTGACGACGCTCTCTCGGCATGACGGACCAAGACCTGCGCACAACGCGTCGGTGGCGCTTGCCGCCGATATTGGAGATACGGTCAAACGGATCGATGGAACCGAGGTGCCGCTGCGTGCGCCCTGGAGAAAGGACGAGCCGCCTGTTGGGGACTCTCCGCATCCCGACGAACCTCCACCAGCAGTAGTGCCAGGGACAAGCCCTGAACCCGGGTCGCCGCAACCCCCGTCGGATATGGGCGAACGTGAAAGACCGGATGACGCGGAAGCAACCGGGGTAAAGCCGGCGACGCTTGGGTCTGCACGTGATGGCGCGCCCGACAATCTTAAAGATATCAAGGGCGTTGGGCCGAAGCTCGAGGCGCTTCTCCACCGCCTCGGGTTTTACCATTTCGACCAAATCGCGGGCTGGAACGCAGATGAGGTTGCCTGGGTGGATCGGAACCTCGAGGGCTTCAAGGGACGTGTCAGCCGCGACGAATGGGTAAAACAGGCAAAAATCCTCTCAGAAGGGGGAGAGACAGAGTTCTCTCGACGCGCTAATACGAAGAAGTGACAAAGCGCACAGACCGCGCGGACAGGGAGTGAGATAGAATGTCTAAGCAAACCCAGAATTCGATGGCGTTGATCGCCGTCCTGGCTGGTGGAATTGCCTTCGTGGCGTTTGTGATACTTATGGTTCTAGGTGATTTCTCCTTTTCGCCTGCGCTCTTCATCGCACTTTTGGTTGGCCTTGCGGTGGCGATCTTTTTGCTGCGCGCGTTCCATTCCGACGCGGAGACGGCATCGGGACCGGTTGAGGCCGTTGCCAGAGAACCCGCGCCCGCACCATCGCCACCTGCAAGCTCGCCCGCGCCAGCGCCCGAAGCACAGCCCGAACCCGTCGCCGAAACGGTGTCGGAACCCGAGCCAGAGGCCGCACCGGAACCGGAGCCTGCTCCGGAGCCCGAGCCAACCCCCGAGCCCGCCGCGGAGGCGGCGCCGGAAGGGACCAAACCGGCCGTGCTTTCAGAGGCGCGCGACGGTGGGCCCGACGACCTAAAGAAGATCAAGGGCGTGGGACCCAAGCTCGAACAGCTGTTACACACGATGGGGTTCTTTCATTTTGACCAGGTTGCTGCCTGGACTGCGAGCGAGGTGGCGTGGGTTGATGAGAACCTCGAGGGCTTCAAAGGACGCGTGAGCCGCGATAGCTGGGTTGAGCAGGCCAAGGTGCTTGCGGCTGGAGGAGAGACGGAGTTTTCCTCAAAGGTCGACAAGGGCGACGTATATTGACCCTTGGATCGCCTCAATCAGGGTGGGGCGTTTGGCCAAGACTTGAGGAACAGCGCTCTTCGGGGGGGCGGATCTAGGTGACCCGCGAACAGAAGAAAAGCGACGCACTCGCTCGGCAGGGCCGAATCGCCGCGATTGTCGTGGCCGTTTCAATGGTTCTTTGGCTTGGCGCCCAGTGGGTTGGCGGCCAGATTGGGCTGGCCGCCCGCTACGCGTTTCTCTTTGACTTTGCAGCCATGGCGGCCTTTGCCTGGGGACTTATTGTCAGCTGGCAAATCTGGCGCAAGCGTGGTGATTGAGCGATACGGGAGTGGGCCGGAACGAGTGGGGCGTGTACCATGCTGAAAGACGAAGACCGGATATTCACCAACATCTACGGAATGCACGACCGGACCCTCGCCGGAGCGCGCGCGAGGGGGCATTGGGACGGCACGGCCGAGCTTATTGCAAAAGGTCGCGACTGGATCATCGATGAAATGAAGTCGTCCGGCCTGAGGGGAAGGGGGGGCGCAGGGTTTCCAACTGGGTTGAAATGGTCGTTCATGCCGAAGGAATCCGACGGTCGCCCGGCTTATCTAGTGGTCAATGCGGACGAAAGCGAACCTGGTACCTGCAAGGACCGCGAGATCATGCGTCACGACCCGCATACGCTGGTCGAGGGCTGCCTGATTGCGAGTTTTGCGATAGGCGCGAATGCTTCGTACATCTACATTCGCGGCGAATACATCCGCGAGAAGGAAGCACTCCAGAATGCCATCGATGAGGCCTATGACGCAGGCCTTTTGGGCAAGAACGCCACTGGATCCGGCTGGGATTTCGATCTCTACCTCGCCCATGGGGCCGGCGCGTACATTTGCGGCGAGGAGACCGCGCTGATTGAAAGCCTCGAAGGCAAGAAGGGCATGCCGCGCATGAAGCCACCGTTTCCGGCAGGAGCGGGCCTCTACGGCTGCCCCACGACCGTGAACAACGTGGAATCGATCGCCGTGGTTCCGACGATCCTTCGCCGTGGCGCCGATTGGTTCGCAGGATTTGGGCGCCCCAACAACGCGGGCACCAAGCTCTTTGCGATTTCAGGCCACGTGAACACCCCCTGCGTGGTCGAAGAGGCCATGTCGATTAGCTTCGAAGAACTGATCGAGACCCATTGCGGCGGCATCCGGGGCGGTTGGGATAATCTCAAAGCTGTGATCCCAGGCGGATCTTCGGTACCATGCATTCGCGGTGAGCACATGCGCGAGGCGATCATGGACTTTGACTATCTTCGCGAACAGCGCTCGGGCCTTGGGACGGCGGCGGTGATTGTGATGGACAAATCCACCGACATAATAAAGGCAATTTGGCGCCTCTCAAAATTCTATAAGCACGAAAGCTGCGGCCAGTGCACGCCCTGCCGCGAGGGTACGGGCTGGATGATGCGTGTGATGGAACGGCTCGTCCACGGTGAGGCAGAGGTTGAGGAGATCGATATGCTCCTGGATGTCACCAAGCAGGTCGAGGGACATACGATCTGTGCATTGGGCGATGCGGCTGCCTGGCCGATCCAGGGCCTGATCCGAAATTTCCGGGACGAAATAGAAGACCGGATCAAGGGTAAGGCGATCGCGGCAGAGTGAGGTCCTAGAGTGCGTCATGGCCGCGGGACGCGGCTCAAGGAGGCTAAACAGGCACGCGACTGATCGCTGACCAAAAGCCGCGCCTCTGGCCTCAAGCAGAAAACCGCGAAAGATCTGTGCGTTCATGAGAGAAGTGGTCTCGCATTTTGAGGCTTTATCCGATCCGCCCCCACATCCATCGTGTTGCCATGAAAGGGGAGTTGGATGACAGCCAACCGGCATCTTGCCGAACTCAATGTGGGTCGCCTAGTCGCTGACACCGATGACCCGCGCGTGTCCGAATTCATGAATGCGCTGGATCGCGTGAACACGCTCGGGCGCCGCATGCCTGGTTTTGTCTGGATGATGGAAGGCTCTGGTGAGCCGGGGACCGGGAACACGGAGACCGCGATCGGTGGCGACCCTAGGTTCATCGCCAACCTCACGGTTTGGGAAAGTGTCGAGACCCTCGAACAATTTGTGTGGAACACGGTACACCGACAGTTCTACGAACGGCGCGCGGAGTGGTTTGAGGTCCTTGGCGAGATGCACTTTGTCATGTGGTGGGTCGAGGCAGGCCATCACCCGAGCTTAGACGAGGCTTTGGCGAAGCTCGCGCAATTAAAGTCCAATGGCGACAGCGACGAAGCCTTTGGATGGGATTGGCTTGGCCCGGCTAGGCTGGCCCATACCCGTCAATGCAGCGTCGCGGCAGCGGAGTAGGAACTGCTGAGGTGCTTTGAGCTTCCCGCTCCCTTATTGTCATAGATGCCGGTGATCGGCGGTTTCGGGGTCCCCGCATGGTGGCAGGTCGGATCTTCAGGTCGAGTTGGCGAACGTCGAGTGCGGTCGAGCGTTGGCAAGACCGCGAGGACCCGGGCTGCTCTTTGAACCCGCTTGGGCCGACCGCCGCGCAGGGGATATGGACTTGCGCGTTGAGGCGAAGACCGAGACGCAAATCTGCCCTCTCTCAAGCTGAAAAATTGTTGTGCCTGTCCGCGATCATAGTGCTCTAATCGAGGCCACTGGCGAATTCTGCTGCCGGTTTGACGGAACGAACAAGAACTGGAGGACGGCCCATGCTGAACAACATTGGGATGCCCGGCATTGTAACAACGCTCATTATCGCGGTGGTTTTGGTCGCGCCCTATTGGAAGCTCTGGAGCCGAACGGGTCACCCTGGCTGGCTTGGCCTGTTAGTCTTGGTGCCAATCGTCAACGTCGTCATGATCTATGTCCTGGCGTTCAAGCCGTGGCCCGCAGTGGAGGGCGAAAGAAGCAACGCGGGTCAAACGAGCTGATCCGAGGTCGTCGCAACCTGGCTTCGGCATTCCATCGCCGCGCTAAAGCGATGACGACCCGGTAGGACGAATATTAGGGCAGCCGCGCAGTTGCCGGAGGGGTAGGACCGTTTTTGGCAGCAAGGCCAAGACCTGCGACTGGATGGCTCCACACGTTTTGTAGCAGATCGGTAACAGAGATCACAAGCCTCAAGATCATATTTATAATAGATTTATCAATAACTTAAAACATGATTTTCGTGCAAGTGCCACCGGCCTTGTTCCCGGCGGCTCGGTTTGCATGGCCGGTTTAAACTGGGGCCCTCCACATCATTCTAAACAACACCTACGTTAGAAGCTGTTTTGGGGCAGGTCTGTCGACCAGCCCTGACTTATGTGAGGAAGAGAACCGAAATGGCGCGTTTTTTGGCTCTTTTGCTTTCGGGTCTGCTCTTAGCGTCACCCGGCCGGGCACTTCCGCCGTTGCACGAAGATCCCAACGTTGTGAATGGTTTCTACGCAATCGGGCTTGCGGACGAACTGCGCAAGAATTGCTCGACCATCCACGCGCGCTTGTTTCGCGCATACAACTTTCTGAAATCACTTGAGAATTATGCGTTGAAAGCTGGCTACACCGAGGCGGAGATTGACCAGCTGGTGGACAATTCGGCGGAGAAAGAGCGGCTACGAAGCCGGATCAGGGGCGATCTAAAGGCCCGGGGCGCATCGCCGCAATCGCCGGAAGGCTATTGCGCTGTCGGGCGGGAAGAAATAGCCAAAGGTAGCATGGCGGGTCGCTTGCTCCGCGCCAACTAATCGCTGCTCTTCGGTCGCCGGGCAGCACGTCCGAAGGAGACCGCTGCGTATGTCCGAACTTCGGAAAGTCCTGATCGACGACAAGGAAATTGAGGTCGATCCGGCCCTAACGCTGATCCAGGCCTGCGAGGAGGCAGGTATCGAGATCCCGCGCTTTTGCTACCACGAGCGGCTGTCGATTGCTGGGAACTGCCGGATGTGCTTGGTCGAGGTGGTGGGCGGTCCTCCAAAACCCGCCGCCTCTTGTGCGATGCAAGTCAAAGACTTGCGCCCGGGCCCTGAAGGCGCCCCGCCTGAAATCAAGACAAACTCGCCCATGGTGAAAAAGGCCCGCGAGGGCGTCATGGAGTTCCTGCTAATCAACCATCCACTCGACTGCCCGATCTGCGATCAGGGCGGTGAATGCGATCTCCAAGATCAAGCGATGGCCTATGGGGTTGATTTTTCGCGGTTCCGCGAGCCCAAGCGGGCGGTGGACGATCTTGATTTGGGACCGCTCGTGGGCACGGCCATGACGCGGTGCATTTCCTGTACGCGCTGCGTTCGGTTCATCACCGAGGTCGCCGGAATGCCCGAGCTGGGTCAGACCGGTCGCGGCGAGGACGCTGAGATCACCTCGTATCTGGGCCAGGCATTGGACTCCGAAATGCAGGCGAACATTATCGATCTCTGCCCGGTTGGCGCGCTCACTTCGAAACCCTATGCCTTCACGGCAAGACCCTGGGAACTGACGAAAACCGAGACAATTGACGTGATGGATGCGCTTGGCGCCAACATCCGTGTCGACGCCAAAGGTCGTGAAGTGATGCGGATAATGCCGCGCAACCACGACGGCGTGAATGAGGAATGGCTTGCGGATCGATCGCGCTTTGTTTGGGACGGGCTGCGGCGGCAGCGCTTGGACAAGCCCTACATCCGGCAGGACGGCAAGCTGCGCCCAGTCTCTTGGTCTGAGGCCCTCGCGGCAGCATCCACGGCCATCCGGGGACGCAAACTGGCGGGCCTTGTTGGTGATTTGGCCCCTGTCGAGGCGGCCTTCGCGCTGAAGGAGCTTGTCGAAGGTCAAGGCGGCTCCGTGGAGTGTCGGCTTGATGGGGCGGCTCTGCCCGCGGGCAATCGCTCGGGATACGTGGGCACCGCGACAATTGAGGAAATCGAGGACGCAGACCGCATTCTCCTGATTGGTACAAACCCAAGGGCGGAAGCGCCGGTTCTCAACGCGCGCATTCGCAAAGCCTGGCTTCGCGGCGCGCGCGTGGCCAGGGTCGGCTTGCCAGCGGACCTAACCTACGACGTCGCCGAGATCGGATCGGACCGCGCCGCGCTTTTTAGGCTCGCGGCAATGGACCACTCGGATAAGCACGGAACGGCAGGTGTCGTCATTCTGGGCCAGGGAGCGATCCGTGGTGTTGACGGGGCTGCCGTGCTTGGTGCTGCGATGCATCTCGCCGAGGCAGCCGGCGCGAAGCTTCTGGTGCTGCATACGGCGGCTTCCCGCGTTGGGGCGATGGATGTGGGAGCCGTGACAGAAGGCGGCGTGTCATCAGCCTTGGATGGGGCCGAAGTGGTGTTTGCGCTTGGCGCCGACGAGATCGAGCTTCGCCCCGGTCCGACTGTTATCTACCAAGGCAGCCATGGAGACCGGGGAGCGCATCGGGCCGATATCATCCTTCCCGCGGCAGCCTGGACCGAGGAACCCGGGCTCTTCGTCAATACGGAAGGGCGGCCCCAACTGGCCCAGCGCGCTGGCTTCCCCCCCGGTGACGCAAAGGAAAACTGGGCGATCCTAAGGGCGCTTTCGGCGGAACTTGGCGCGACGCAACCCTGGGACAGTCTCGCGGGCCTCCGCGAGGCGCTGGTGGCGGCGCATGGACATCTGGCCCAGGTCGACGCCGTGATCGAGAATACTTGGCGTCCGGAACCAACTGGCATATTGGGCACAGGTGATTTTCGTAGCGGCGTCGCCGAACACTACATGACCAATCCGATCCAGCGTGCCTCGCAGGTGATGGCGGATCTTTCGGCCCATGCCAAAGCCCGAACTGCCGGCAAGTTGGCGGCAGAGTAGCGCGGATGCCTCGGTTTCCGGCTTTGGCCCTGTTTGCCACAGCGGTGCTCCCAGCGTGCTCACCTGCAGACCAGCCAGTCGAGCCGGGGCGCTCGGAGGTCTTGTTTCTTGATGACGATCTCATGCAGGTTACCCTTGACGCACCCGGCGAGGCGGACCCTTTGGAACTGCGAGAGCTAACGGATTGTGCCGCCGCAACCGCGCTTTTGGAGCGCGAAGCGGACTTCGCTCGTCACGTCCGCACGAACATTACCGAAGAAGCCGGTATCTCTCGCGCGGACGCGGTCTACACCGTGTCGTCCGAGCGCCCGGCTGGGGATTTCGTGATCGTGGCGGTTGATCGCGCGGCGAACTGTCGGCCATCAGAGACCACGGGGGTCTGACCGATGTCCGAGTTTCTAACCACTCCATTCGGGATTGTTATGATCGTCGCCGCGCAGTGCCTTTTGGTTATTGGGTTCGTGATGGTCTCGCTCCTCTTTCTCGTCTACGGCGACCGAAAGATCTGGGCGGCCGTTCAGATGCGCCGCGGACCCAATGTCGTAGGAGCTTTTGGGCTCCTGCAGACCGTGGCGGATGCGCTCAAATACGTGGTGAAGGAAATCGTCATACCGGCCGGAGCCGACCGCACGGTGTTCATGCTGGCGCCGATGATTTCATTTGTGCTGGCGATGATTGCATGGGCGGTGATCCCGTTCTCCGACCGGATGGTTTTGGCGGATATCAACGTGGCCATCCTCTACGTCTTCGCGATCTCCTCACTTGAGGTTTATGGCGTGATCATGGGCGGTTGGGCGTCGAACTCGAAGTACCCGTTTCTCGGGAGCTTGCGCTCGGCGGCGCAGATGATCTCTTACGAGGTCTCGATTGGCCTCATCATCGTGGGCGTGATCCTGTCGACGGGGAGCATGAATTTCGGCGATATCGTCCGGGCCCAGGACACAGGATGGGGGCTCTTGGGCTGGTACTGGCTGCCGCACCTGCCCATGGTGTTTCTCTTCTTTATTTCGGCGCTCGCCGAGACCAACCGTCCACCCTTCGATCTGCCCGAGGCCGAGTCAGAGCTCGTGGCGGGATACCAGGTTGAGTATTCGTCCACGCCGTTCCTGCTTTTCATGGCGGGCGAGTACATCGCGATCTTCCTGATGTGCGCGCTGACGAGCCTTCTCTTCTTCGGAGGGTGGCTCTCGCCCATACCGGGGCTGCCCGACGGCGCGCTCTGGATGGTCGGCAAGATGGCGTTCTTTTTCTTCCTTTTCGCGATGGTCAAGGCGATCACGCCGAGGTACCGCTATGACCAACTCATGCGGATCGGCTGGAAAGTGTTTCTGCCGCTATCACTCGCGTGGGTCGTTATCGTGGCGTTTCTGGCAAAATTCGAGCTCTTTGGCGGGTTCTGGGCCCGCTGGGACATGTTGGTGTGATAGACTAATGCCGAGCCCCAAGGACCATGCCATCGACCTCTACATGGGCGCCATCCGCGACGGCGACGCCGAGGCTGCGCTCGACCGCAATATCGGCGACCGCTACACTCAGCATTCGATGGGTGTGAAAGACGGTAAGCAGGGATTTCTTGAGTTCTTCGAGCCGTTTCTGGAGCGCAACCCCGTGCGTGAGATGGAAGTCGTCCGCGCGCTTGAAGATGGGGCTTACGTCTTCCTTCATGTTTATCAGAAGTTGAATGGCGGCGAAGCAGAGTGGGTGACAATGGACTTCTTCGACAGTGACGCGGATGGAAAGATTGTCGAGCACTGGGACGTCATCAGCCCCTATGTCGCCAAAAACCCCTCGGGGCGCAGCAATATCGAGGGGCCGGTCGAGATTACCGACCGCAACCACACGGCCGCGAACAAGGAGGTAGTTGCAGGGTTCATCCAGACATGCCTTGTCGAGGGACAGGCGGCGCGTATGGAAGAGTTTATAAAGCCCGATACCTACATTCAGCACAACACGGACGTGGGTGATGGGATTGATGGGCTTCGGGCCCTGTTGAATGACGCAGACCAGCCGCTCCGCTACTCCGAAAACGTCCTGCTCGTTGGGGAGGGCAATTTCGTTGCGGCGCTGAACCGTGTAACCTGGGGTGGCCAAGAGCTTTGCGTTGCTGATCTCTTCCGTCTCGAAGGGGGCAAGATCGTCGAACACTGGGACAATATCGAGCCAGTGCCTCCGCGTGAGGACTGGGCCAATTCGGGGAAGTTCTAGGGAGATGTCATGACGCAGATCGACTGGACCCGCGCGGGCAAATACTTCCTGCTGTTAGATTTTTTCAAGGGCTTCGGTCTGGGCCTACGGTATTTTTTCGCGCCGAAGGCAACGGTGAACTACCCCCATGAGAAGGGCCCGCTTAGCCCCCGCTTCCGGGGAGAGCATGCGCTCAGGCGCTATCCCAACGGTGAGGAGCGCTGCATCGCGTGCAAGCTCTGCGAGGCCATCTGCCCGGCCCAGGCGATCACTATTGACGCCGAGCCTCGTGCGGATGGCTCACGGCGCACCACGCGCTACGATATCGACATGACGAAATGCATCTATTGTGGTTTCTGCCAGGAAGCTTGCCCTGTGGATGCAATTGTCGAGGGCCCAAACTTCGAGTTCGCCACCGAGACCCGGGAGGAGCTTTTTTACACCAAAGAGAAGCTTTTGGAGAACGGTGAGCGGTGGGAGGCCGAGATCGCCCGCAACCTTGAGATCGATGCACCCTATCGGTAGCAGGGAATTATCATGGGCGCATGGGGAGCCGGATCATTTGAGAATGATGACGCGCAGGACTGGATATGGGAGTTCGAGGCCGAGGGCGTATCAGCAGTTGAGGCCGTGTTCATGAGCACGCGAGAGGCATTCGCTTCGGGATATGTTGAGAGCCCTGAGGCCTCGATGTCGATCGCGGCAGCCGAATTGATCGCTGCCGCTCACGGAAAGCCGATGGCACTTGACGGCGAGGCCGGTCAGATCGATCGTGAGATCCTCAAGAAGGCGCTTGGCGACCACGCAGATGACGTTAGGGCACGACGCGATCTGCCCAAACTTGCCCTCGAAGTTCTCGCTATGATCACCGCAAGTGAGGAGACCTCAGAGCTATTGGGGCTGTGGTCTGATGCGGGCGCAGAAGAATTCTTGGCAAACGTGGATGATCTTCGTCAGCGCTTAAGGGCAGTCGAATGACCGCCACCCCGAACCCCTTCGAGGCGATGATGGCTATGGGCCGGGATTGGGCGCGGGCGATGATCCCCGCGCTTGAGCACTTCATGCCCAAGGGGTTCGGGGTGCTCTTACCGACGATGCTCACGGACCACTTTGTGGGGCGCGGGCTAGGTGCGAGGGTATTTGATACCAAGATTAAGTTCCTCGGGAACGGCGAATGCCAGGAGGCCGCAGTTGCCCACAACCTCGGGATCGATGGGCCTGACCGATGACCACCGAACCCGATAGCATGCTAGAGCGTGGACGCGCACTGTCCGAGGCGGTGATGCCTGGTCTAGAGGCCGCGCTTGCTGCGCGTTACGACAAATATCTGCCTGGATTTTCCAAGTGGCAGATTGCGACGGTTTACGGGGGTATCTATGACCGCGACGGGCTCGACCTCAAGACCCGCCAAATCGCCACGGTCGCGGCCCTTGCCGTTCAAGGCGCTCAGTCGGTCCCGCAACTTCGCATTCATGTCAAGGCGGCACGCGATATGGGCATCTCGCAGCGGGAAATCTCGGAGGTGATCCTCCAGATGGCGCTCTACGGCGGTTTTCCGGCCGCCATCAACGCGCTCAATGCGGCCATAGAGGTCTTTGAGAGCGAGGCGGGCACCGATGAGTAGCGCCAACCCATTCGAGGCCATGATGACCATGGGGCGGGATTGGGCGCGCGCGATGAACCCCGCACTAGAGCACTTTACGCCCAAAGGGTTTGAAGCACTGTTTCCAACCATGCCCAAGGACCTCATGGAGCAGTTCATGGGCCGAGGCATCAGCCCAGAGGGTCTCGATGCGAAAACCAAACTCTTGATCACCTTGTCGGCGCTCACGATCATGGGCGCGCAAGCCGAGGCGCAGTTGCGGATCACAGTGCGCCACGCCGTGGAGGCCGGCGCTACACACCAGGAAATTGCCGAGACGATCGGTATTGCAGGTATGTTCGGGGGTGTTCCAGCCATGTCGAAGGCCATGGAGTTGGCGCGCGAAGTCCTGGACGGGGAAAGATCAAAGGAGGATGAGGCGTGACAGCCGCGGCATTCGCGTTCTATCTCTTCGCCGTAGGCGCCATTGCAGGCGGTCTCTTCACGGTGATCAGCCGTAACCCCGTGCATTCGGTTCTCTGGCTCATCCTCGCGTTTCTCTCCTCGGCGGGTCTCTTTGTGCTTCTCGGCGCCGAGTTCGTCGCGATGCTTTTGATCATCGTCTATGTGGGTGCAGTGGCTGTCTTGTTTCTCTTCGTCGTCATGATGCTCGACGTGGATTTTGCGGAGCTGAAAGCGGAGATGGCCAAGTACATGCCTTTAGCGCTGCTGATCGGGGTGGTGCTGCTCATGCAGCTGGCGATCGCGTTTGGCGTCTGGCAAACCGCCGAGGAGGCCCAGTCCTTACGTATGGCCGCAACGCCCGAGGACATCCACAATACCAAGGCGTTGGGGCTTCTGCTGTACGACCGTTACTTCCTCCTGTTCCAGCTCGCCGGTCTGATCCTGCTCGTCGCCATGGTGGGCGCCATCGTGCTCACGCTTCGCCATCGCCAGGACATCAAGCGTCAGGACGTGCTCGCGCAGATGTACCGTGACCCGGCCGAGGCCTTGGAACTGAAAGACGTCGAGCCGGGGCAGGGGCTGTGAGGATGGCTGCCGCCCTGTCCATTTTCGCGCTGGCGACGCAGGCCGCAGCGCTTTCCCTCGAAGACTGCGACCGAACCACACACATCTCCCATGGCGGCGAGACGGACCATGTCGACTACGGCGAGGGTCGTGTGGGCTATGCCGAGTGGTGGAGCCAGGAAGGCGTCTCGCGGGATCTCGTCGTTGTCGAATGTGCCTCTGGCCGGTCGCTTAGGGTGCGGACCCACGAGGAGCGGATCACCGACCGTCTGATCCCGGACCGGACGCGGAAGGCCAGCGGGATCATCTCCGAGGAGCTTAGGGGCAGCGCCGCGCTCTTCAGTTTCGAGCGCCTCGCTACCCGTCTCAAACCCGTGGGCGAGGATATCGAGATCGCGGCGCTAACGGCCGAACCCTGCGGCTGCGCCGCGCTGTACCCGGGCCTCCGCGGCGAGAAGTCAGCCTTCGAGGGGGGGCAATGAGGGGGGGGTGCCGTATAGCCGTATGGGTAAGCTTTGCCGTGGCGGTTTCGGCGGGCGCAGCGGATGCAATGCGTTTTACACCTGGTCCCGGGTTCCAACAGCAAAGCCTATGGGGCGTCGAAGGAATAGCCCCCTGCCGGGCGGACGGCTCTTGCATCTGTTCCTTGATCGGTGGCTGTGTCCGCGAAGAAGGAGGTCTGGTATGATCGGACTGGAACACTACCTCGCCGTGGCCGCAGCCCTCTTCGTGATCGGCATCTTCGGGCTCTTTCTCAACCGGAAGAACGTGATCATTCTTTTGATGTCGATCGAGCTGATCCTTCTTGCTGTTAACATCAACCTCGTTGCCTTCTCGGCGCATTTGGGCGACCTGGGTGGACAGGTGTTTACGCTCTTTGTCCTCACTGTCGCCGCCGCCGAGGCCGCTATTGGGCTCGCGATCCTTGTCTGCTTTTTCCGCAACCGGGGCACAATTGACGTGGAAGATGTCAACGTGATGAAAGGCTGACAGGGCGATGGAGACGATCATTCTCTTCGCTCCCCTTGTTGGATCCCTGATCTGCGGCTTCGGCTGGCGGCTCATTGGTGAAGAGGCGGGTATGTGGGTTGCGACGGGACTGCTGTTTCTCGCGTGCCTCCTGTCTTGGATCGTCTTCCTGGGTCACGACGGTGAGATGGAGCGGATCCAGGTGATGCGCTTTATCGAGTCCGGCAGCTTGGCCACCGACTGGGCGATCAGGTTAGATCGACTGACGGCGATCATGCTGATTGTGGTGACCACGGTCTCGGCGCTCGTCCATCTCTATTCTTTCGGTTATATGGAGCACGACGAGAATTTCCGCGAGGGCGAGAGCTACCGTCCACGCTTCTTTGCGTATCTGTCGTTCTTTACCTTTGCGATGCTGATGCTGGTGACGTCCGACAACCTCGTTCAAATGTTCTTTGGCTGGGAAGGGGTCGGCGTTGCATCCTATCTTTTGATCGGATTTTACTTTCGCAAGCCCTCTGCGAATGCCGCAGCGATGAAGGCCTTCATCGTCAATCGCGTTGGAGATTTTGGCTTTGCGCTTGGCATCTTCGCCTGCTTCCTCCTGGTGGACTCGATCAACTTCTCCGACATCTTTGCGGCGGCGCCTGAAATCGCCGAGACCGAGATCACCTTTCTATGGGGGACATGGAATGCAGCGGAGCTGATTGCTTTTCTTCTGTTTGTCGGAGCCATGGGGAAATCGGCGCAGCTGATCCTGCACACGTGGCTGCCTGACGCAATGGAAGGGCCAACGCCCGTGTCCGCGCTTATTCACGCCGCCACAATGGTCACCGCGGGCGTGTTTCTCGTCTGCCGGATGTCGCCGGTCATTGAGTTCGCACCCGACGCGAAGACATTTGTCGTCATCCTAGGCGCAACGACCGCTTTCTTTGCCGCCACCGTCGGGCTCGTCCAGAACGACATCAAACGCGTGATTGCTTATTCGACATGCTCTCAGCTCGGCTACATGTTCGTCGCCGCCGGAGTGGGCGTTTACTCGGTCGCGATGTTCCACCTATTCACGCACGCATTCTTTAAGGCGATGCTGTTTTTGGGGGCGGGATCGGTGATCCACGCAATGCATCATGAGCAGGACATGCGGAACTACGGTGGCCTGAAAGACAAGATCCCCTATACGTACTGGGCGATGATGATCGGAACACTCGCGATCACGGGCGTCGGTATCCCTCTCACGGGCTGGATCGGGTTCGCGGGCTTTGTCTCCAAGGACGCAATCATTGAGAGCGCGTTCGCGGGGGGGACAGCTGCCGCGTCCTACGCGTTTTGGCTTCTGGTGATCGCGGCGTTGTTTACGAGCTTCTACTCCTGGCGGCTCGTCTTCATGACGTTTTATGGCGAGCCCAGGGGCGATAAGCACACCCATGAGCACGCCCATGAAAGCCCG
>JBCCKB010000040.1:0-14963 GCA_039027595.1 Pseudomonadota bacterium
CGCCATCCCGCAATCGAGGGTCACGAGCTGGCGCGAGAGCCGGATCTGGTCGGCGTGGTCGATGAGCGTCTGGCGGCGCTTGGGTTGCTTGATCTCCTCGGCACGCTCCAGAAGCGTATCCAGATCGCCGTATTCGTTGATCAGAAGCGCCGCTGTCTTGACCCCGATCCCCGGCGCACCGGGCACGTTGTCGACGCTGTCGCCGGCGCGCCGGGGATCGGGGTCAAGACGGCGGCGCTTCTGATCAACGAATACGGCGACCTGGATACGCTTCTGGAGCGCGCCGAGGAGATCAAACAGCCCAAGCGCCGCCGGACGCTCATCGACCACGCCGACCAGATCCGGCTCTCGCGCCAGCTTGTGACCCTCGATTGCGGGATGGCGCTCGACTACGGCCTCGACACGCTCGAGGTGAAGGACCCCGTCGCCGACGACCTCCTGTCCTTCCTGACCTCCATGGAGTTCCGCACGATCACGAGGCGGGTCTCCGAGGCGCTGGGCGTCGAGGCGCCTGCGATCCCCGAAGTGGTGACCGAAACCCCCGACGACGCGCCCGAGGCACCCCCGATCGATGCCGAGAAATACGACTGCATACGCGACCGGGCTGCCTTGGAGGCCTATATCGCCAAGGCCCATGCCCGAGGCTACATCGCCATCGATACCGAGACCACGGGCCTCGACGAGATGGTGGCCGATCTCGTGGGCGTCTGTCTCTCGGTCGAGCCCGGGGAGGCGGCCTATCTGCCGCTGACACATCGGGCCGCGTCGACGGATGACCTTTTTGGCTCGGATGCGCTGGCCAAAGGTCAGATGGCGCTCGACGAGGCGCTCGCCATCCTGAAACCCCTCCTCGAGGACGCCGCAGTCCTCAAGATCCTCCAGAACGCGAAATATGACGCCAAGATCTTCACCCGCTACGGCATTGATGTCGCTCCAATCGACGACACGATGCTCATGTCCTACGCGCTGAACGCCGGGCTCCACGGCCACGGGATGGACCAGCTCTCCGACCGCTACCTCGGCCACAAGCCCATCGAGATCAAAACGCTGCTCGGGACGGGCAAAAGCCAGATCACCTTCGACAAGGTGCCCATCGACGACGCCGTGAAATACGCCGCCGAGGACGCCGACGTCACACTGCGCCTCTGGCAGAGCTTCAAGCCGCAGCTCCACCGCGCGAAGGTGACCACCGTCTACGAGACCCTCGAGCGGCCCCTCGTCCCGGTTCTGGCGCAAATGGAGCGCCACGGCATCAAGGTCGACCGCGACACGCTCTCCCGCATGTCGAACGCGTTCGCCCAGAAGATGGCGGGGCTCGAGGCGGAAATCCACGAGCTTGCGGGCGAAAGCTTCAACGTCGGCAGCCCTGCGCAACTGGGCGAGATCCTCTTCGACAAGATGTCGCTCCCGGGCGGGAAGAAGGGCAAGACGGGGAAATACTCCACCGGCGCCGATATCCTCGAAGATCTCGCAACCGAGCATGACCTCCCCGCCCGCGTCCTCGACTGGCGGCAGCTCTCAAAGCTCAAATCGACCTATACCGACGCGCTCCAGGACCACATCAACGCCGAGACCGGCCGGGTCCACACTTCCTACGTCCAGACGGGTGCGAACACCGGCCGGCTGGCGTCGACCGACCCGAACCTTCAGAACATCCCCGTGCGCACCGAGGAGGGCCGCCGAATTCGCGAGGCCTTTGTGGCGGAGCCCGGAAACGTGCTCGTCAGCCTCGACTACTCCCAGATCGAACTCCGAATCCTCGCCCATATCGCCGGGATCGACGCGCTCAAGGAGGCGTTCCGCGACGGGCAGGACATCCACGCGGCCACCGCGTCCGAGATGTTCAACGTGCCTTTGGCCGAGATGACCCCCGAGATCCGCCGCCAGGCCAAGGCGATCAATTTCGGCGTGATCTACGGGATCTCGGGCTTCGGCCTTGCGCGTAACCTCCGGATCCCGCGCGATGAGGCGCAAGGCTTCATCGACCGTTACTTCGAGCGCTTCCCCGGCATCCGGACCTACATGGACGACACCGTGGCCTTCGCGAAGGAAAACGGGCACGTCGAAACCCTCTTTGGGCGCAAGATCCACACGCCCGAGATCAACGCGAAAGGGCCCCATGCCGGGTTCGCGCGGCGTGCCGCTATCAACGCGCCGATCCAAGGAACGGCGGCGGATGTGATCCGCCGGGCTATGGTGCGGATGCCCGCCGCGATCGAGGGCTTGCCCGCGAAAATGCTGCTCACTGTCCACGACGAGCTTCTCTTCGAGGTCGGTGAAGGTGCTGTGGAGACCCTGGTCTCGACTGCTCGCGAGGTGATGGAAGCGGCGTCGAGCCCGGCCGTGCATCTCAGCGTGCCGCTCACCGTTGATGCGGGGCAGGGAGCCAACTGGGCCGAGGCCCATTAGGCCCGTGGTGGCTCATGGGATGCCGAGCGACGACGACCGGGTCAGGACGATCCGAGGCTGCTACCTCTTTTCAGGCGCCGATGACCAAAGTCTCGCGCCCCTGGCGCGCGCAAGCCGGATCGAGCGCATGTCCAGGGGGACGCAGATCTTCTCTGCCGGGGATCCGGCCGATGGCCTGCGGATCCTGCTGGAGGGGGAGATCCGGATCTGGCTCGCCGATGCCGAAGGCCGCGAACTGACGCTTTCCTTTCTTGGTCCGGGCGACCCTTTTGGCGAGATCGCGCTTCTCGACGGATTGCCGCGCACAGCAAATGCCACAGCACTCGAGCCGACGAGGCTACTTTTTCTGCCCAGTGCCGCCCTGGAAAGCGCACTTGCGAGCGAGCCCCGGCTGGCGCGCCATATCATCCTGTCGCTCTGTGAACTCCTGAGGCGCAAGACGGAGGCGCTCAGTGGGTTCGCCTTCGTTGCGCTGGATTCCCGGCTCGCGGGCAAGCTTCACGCGCTGGCCTTTGATCACGCGGAAATCGATCGCGGGCGCGCCCGCTTCTCCCGACGCTTCTCGCAAACGGATCTCGCGCATATGCTCGGGGTCACGCGCGAGGCGGTCAACAAGCGATTCAAGGCCCTTGAGCATGACGGACTGGTGGCGATTGACGGTCAGTACCTAGTGATCCCCGATCTCGAGGCTCTCGCCCGCCGCGCCGAAACCGAAACCGGCGCGATCTCTTAAGGTCCGGATTCGCGGTATCGGCCGATTGGATCGAGAGTACGAGAGCGTCCTGCCCGTTTGGCGCTTGCCATGTCTCTTGGCTTAGATCCTGAGCGGCGCGCGCGTCAGGGGCGATCAAAAACCGAAAAGGCCAGCGTCAGCGTCTTCTCCACCAAAGCCACATCCTCGCCCGCCGCGCGCTGTGTCAAGGCCAGCCCGACCTGCTCGACGATATACCGTGCGGCCACGGTCGCGGACGGGCTCGCGCTCCAATCACCTGCCGCGCGACGGGTTTCCAGATATTGAGCGTGGGCATCAACGGCGGCGGCGTCGAGTTCACGGACGCGCTCCAGCGTTTTGGGGCCCAGACGGTGCTTTCCTGCGCGCATTTTGTAGAACACGCATCCGGTCTGCATTTTGGCGTCTCGGCTGGCGAAATCGATCAGCGCGTCCAAGGTTTCCCGCAAGGGCGCGGCGCGGGACAAGATGCCGAAAACCTCGGACAAGACCTTGTCGGCATATCGGTCGAGCACGGCGCGTGTGAAGCCGTCTTCGCCGCCAAACTGCCGGTAAAGCGCGGGTTTTGATACCCCAGCCAGCCTGCATACCGCGTTCAGCGACACATCCGCTGGATCGCTTTGCCAATAGGCCTGCATCGCAACATCGAGCGCCTTGTCCGCGTCAAGCGTCTTTGGACGGCCCCGTTTTGGCCGCTGCGTCCCGTTCATAATTACGTACCTATCGGTATTTTATTATTGACCAAAGCTCTAGATATTAGTACCACTAGGTACGTAAATACTCAAGCAGTGGCGCTGTCAGTCTGACGCGCCCAAGAATCGGCAGGGAGCCTCCAAGATGAAGACGTCCTTAATTTCTGCGGCACTTGCGGCCACGGCCATGGTGAGTTCGGTTCAGGCAGCCGACATCGATACGGTCCGCGCATTCTACACCGATATCCTGACGTCCCCGGCGGACACGACCGAGGCGCGCTACTTTGAACTGTTCTCGCCCCATGTGGTGTCTACCCCCACACCGCCCGGCGGGCCGGGCGCGCAAGGGATGCTCAATACGGTCGCTTTCTTGGGTCAGGTGGTTCCGGATCTGACATGGAAAGCGGACGAAATCATCGATCTGGGCGGTCGCTTTGTCGTGCGCGGCACCGCGAAGGGCACGCCGGTTGGCCCGTTCCTCGGGGTCGACCCGGCAACTGGCAAGAGCTTTGAGATCATGTCCATCGATATTGTTAGCGTCGAAGATGGCCTGATCTCGCATATCTACCATCTGGAAGACTGGACCGGCGCCATCGCGCAACTGAGCGCCGACTAAGGACCTTCCGTCTGCGATCAGGGCGAGACCCGCGGGGTCGTGGGCTGCCGCTTCCCATGTTACCGGACGGCGGCCCAGCCCTTGCCCGAGGTCCCTCCACGCCAGGTCCAGGGCGTTGTGAACGCGTTCACAGCGTCCCGCGTCACAATCTGCGAGGGTCAATCCAGCGCAAATAACCGGCGCCAAAAAAGACCATGACACCCGCAGAGGAGACCTAAGACATGACCACCTTCATCTACCGTGGAACGACCTATACACCAACGACCGACACCGCTCCGCGTGGCGCCCAAACCCTGATTTACCGAGGTCAGTCCCATGACGGCGTCACAGCGCCGCGCAACCCGGCCGGCGAAATGCGTTACCGTGGCGCGACCTATTTGCTCTAAGGCCGCGGGAGCCAAAATGGGGGGCGGAGCCGCCGCCACCCACGGCCACTCGCGTTTCCGTGGCGGATCGTTATTCGATATCCGCGCCGATCCATGCCAAGATCCCATAGGGCCGTAAGGAGTGCAGCCATGGTATTGAAACCGATCTTTCTCGCGGGCGTGTTGCTCATGTCCATAGGTGCGGCCCAGGCGCAGCACGCCTCCCAGGGCGAGGACTGCGCGAGTGCGTCGGGTCCCGTGATCTCCGAGGGAATGCCCGGCGCCAACTGTGCGCGCGACACCGGCGTGATCGTCAACCGTGGGCCGGAAGTGGCGCCCGAGCCGTCCGAGGCCGCACCCGCCTACCGGCCGCGGTTCCACACCGCGCCCGCGTCATCGGGATCGGAGGCGTATGATCCCTGGGGGCAGCGCTCGCGGATCTACCTGCGCCCGTCCAAGCGGCACGCCAGAAGGGCGGCGTCGCCAGGGTTTCGGATCGTTTATCGCGACGACAACGTTTATCTCCGGATCGGGAACGGACCACATCGTGGGTCAAAACACCGTCCAACGCGCGGACATGTCCCGATCCTGGTCAAGGAAACCGCCGGAGCGGCGGCCGCCGTGGGCATTCGGTAGGTCGCGGTTTGCCCCGGCCGTGACCACCCGCGATGATGCGGCGCGCGATCTCGCCGCGGGGGAGAGGCAGTTCCCACACCACAGGAGCGTTACAATCCGAAGGTGCAAAGAACCCCGGTTCTCGTCCGCGGGCGCCTCGCCCCGGTGGAGGCGACCATCGCCGGGCGCGGCAGAGACTTTTCCGACCCCGACATCGGCTCCGATGCGGCGGTGTACGGTTGGAGTTCTTCGGTCCTCTCCGCGCCCGCAGCAAAGCGGACGCGCCTACGGCGCGGCACGAAACGTCTGTGCCGGGCCTTTTCAGACCCGCCACGCGGCGGCCCAAGCCAGGGCGCGATGACGGGTCAGACGCCCAGGCAGATATACTTCATCTCAAGATAGTCTTCGATCCCATGGCGGGAGCCTTCCCGGCCGAGACCCGACTGCTTGACCCCTCCGAAGGGGGCCACCTCGGTCGAGATAATGCCGGTGTTGACGCCCACAATCCCATATTCGAGCGCCTCGGCGACCGCATGGACGCGGCCGATATCTCGGGCGTAGAAATAGGCGGCGAGCCCGAAGATCGTGTCGTTGGCCTTCGCAATCACATCGTCCACATCGGAGAAGCGGAAGAGCGGCGCGAGGGGCCCGAACGTCTCTTCGGTGGCGACTTTCATCTCCTGGGTGACGTTCGTAACAATGGTGGGCTCGAAAAAGAGCCCGCCGAGCCCATGTTCGGCACCTCCAGTGACCACGGTCCCCCCTTTGGCGACGGCGTCCTCGATGTGCTCTTTTACCTTGGCCATGGCGGCGGGCTCGATCAGGGGGCCAAGATCGGCACCGTCGAGCCCGTCGCCCACGGTCATGCGAGCAAGGCGGGCTCCGAGCCTTTCGGTGAACGCGTCGTAGACGGCGTCCTGGATATAGATTCGATTCGCGCAGACACATGTCTGGCCGTTGTTGCGAAATTTGCAGGCGATGGCGCCCTCGACGGCGGCGTCGAGGTCGGCGTCGTCAAACACGATGAAGGGTGCGTTGCCGCCGAGCTCCATCGAGCATTTCATCACCTGGTCGGCGGCCTGGCGCAGCAGGATCCGGCCAACCTCGGTGGAGCCCGTGAAGGACAACTTGGTGACGATCGGGTTTTCGCAGAATTCCTTGCCGATGTCGGAGGAGCGCGACGAGGGGATGATCGACAGGATGCCCTTGGGAAGCCCCGCGCGATCCGCCAGCACACCTAGTGCCAACGCCGAGAGGGGGGTTAGGGTCGCGGGACGCACCAGCATCGCGCAACCCGCCGCGAGGGCCGGGGCCACCTTGCGGGTGATCATCGCGTTGGGAAAATTCCACGGAGTGATCGCGGCGGTCACCCCGATCGGCTGCTTGATCACCTGGATCCGCTTGTCCGGCTGGTGGCCGGGGATCGTTTCGCCATAGATCCGCTTTGCTTCTTCGGCGAACCACTCAATGAAGGCGGCACCATAGACGATCTCGCCCTTGGCTTCGGCCAGGGGCTTGCCCTGTTCGGCGGTCAGGATCACAGCAAGATCGTCCGCATGGGCGATCATCTCGTTGTACCAAGCGCGAAGCGTGTTGGCCCGCTCCTTTGCGGTCAAGGCCGCCCATTCCATCTGGGCAGTTTTCGAGGTGGCGATGGCACCGGCCACCTGATCGCGCGCGACATCGGCCACCCGGGCGATCACGTCGCCCCGGGCGGGGTTGGTCACGTCGAAGGTGTCATCGCCCGCCACCCATTCTCCAGCCAGATAGGCGCGGGTTTCCAAAAGATCAGGATCCTTCAGCATCGCGCGAAGATCGGTGGTTTGGTCAAGCATCTTGTCCTCCCGGGCAGAATGGGGCCTTGTTTCCTGGCATGACGCCAGGGCGGGCAAGAGTCCAGAGACTGAGGGGTCCAATGCTAAACGACGACGCGTACAATAACCGAGGCTACATCCCGGATGCCGATGACTATGTCGATCGTTGGGCGGAGGATGCGCGCCAGTTTCGGGAAACCGAGGCGGCGATCGGACGCGCCCGGCTCAACACCGCCTATGGACGCCACGAGCGCGAGAAGTTCGATCTCTTTCATCCATCGGGACGGCCCGCGGGCCTAGTGGTGTTTGTCCATGGAGGCTATTGGCGGCTCTTCGATCGGAGCTACTGGTCGCATTTCGCACAAGGCGCCGTCGCCCGCGGCTGGGCCGTTGCGGTGCCGTCCTACCCCCTTTGCCCGGAGGTTCGGATCGCGGAGATTACCCGGTCGATTTCAACCCTGGTGGCGGCGGCCGCCGGGTACGTGGCGGGGCCGATTGCGCTCACCGGTCACTCCGCTGGCGGGCATCTGGTGGCACGAATGCTTTGTCGCTCTGCAGGTCTGCCCGGGGAGGTGTCGGCAAGGATCACCCATGTTGCACCGATTTCGCCGGTGTCCGATCTGCGGCCGCTGATCGAGACGGAAATGAACGGCGACTTTCGTCTCGATGAGGTCTCCGCGGCGGCGGAAAGCCCGGCGCTTCTTCAAAAAAACGTGGACGCATCCGTTTCGGTCTGGGTGGGAGGCGAGGAGCGCCCGGCGTTCCTGGACCAGGCCCGCTGGCTCGCCCGCGCCTGGGAGGACGCACGTCTTGAGGTCGTGCCGGGTCATCATCATTTCAATGTGATCGACATGCTGAGGGATCCCAACAGTGTCGTCGTAAAGGAGCTCACCGCCAAGGCCACGGGACATGGGGGCCAGCCCCCGCCGCCCTAGCGGTCGGCTCCCCCGGGATATTTTCAAAGAGAAGAAGTATCGGTCAGCGCCCGGGTCTTCTTCTCTTTCCAAGTATCCCCGCCGGAGGCATTAACCCATTGGGAATGCGCCGAAGGCGCGCAATTTAGTTGCCAAAGGATCCCAGTTCCCGAAGGTCCATCGCCTCGAGATGCGCCACGATCGCGTCCGCATCGGGCCCTTCCGCTTGAACAAGCACCCGGTTTCCGATGAGCGCCGAAAGCTGGCCGTCCTGGTCGACGAATTTCTCGCGTCCGACACGGACGATCTGTGCGCCCGAGGCGGTGAGCATCGCGGAGTTCGCCAGCATACCGCCCATGGCGGCGACCATCGGGTTGTCGGCCATGAGCGTGATCGTGAACCGGTCTCCACCGTTTGTGTATTCCGCGCTAGCCCCAATACCACCGCCCATGAAGCCCATTCCGGCGGCCATCTCGTCGTCGAATTCGCGGCTCCAGCCCGCAAGGGGCTCTGGAAGGAACGCCTGCAGGCTCCCGGCCTTGATGTCATTGAGGAGTTGAAGCGCGTAGGTCAGCTCTTCGATGGTGTACTGGATGTCGCCATCATCATAGGCCGCGCGAGCACTATCGAGCGTATCGGTGATGTCATCGGCAAGGGCGGGGAGCGCTAGGGTGGCCACAAAGGCGGCGGCGCAGATTTGTCGCATCACGGGCGAAGTCCTCCTCAAAGTTTGGCACTGGACGCTAGCCCGAGCGTGCCCCCGAGGGCAAGGCGCCGCCAAAGCGCGCCCGCCAGGTGGGCTGTGGGTCCGCAGGGGCGGGGGTTGCCTCATAGATGGCGCGGGCGATCGCGCGCGCGAGGCAGCGCGCGGCGGCGTCTCCTGCCAGGGTAAGCTCACGCGAGGGCGCTGCGCGGGTGATCCGACCGGTGGCAGCCGCGAAAACACAGTCTCCGTCATAGGGAGTGTGCGACGGCAAAACCGCCCGCGCGAGCCCGGCATGGGCCATCATCGCAAGGCGCTTGCAGTGCTCCTTGGAGAGAGCGAGATCCGTGGCCACTACGGCGATCGTCGTGTTTTCCCCCGCAACGGGCTTTCTCGGGAGAGCGACCTCCGCGCGGGGCGCGGGGCCGAGCCCCCCGAACTCTCCGCCCTCTTCAAAGGGCGCCGCCCAGAAGCGTCCGGTCCCGTCTGTCACGTTGCCTACGGGGTTTGCGGCAACGAGCGCTCCAACCGTAGCGCCGCTTTCAAGCACCCATGAGGCGGATCCCAGACCACCCTTGAGCGTCGCGGTGGTCGCGCCGGTGCCCGCTCCTGTGGTCCCCAGGTCAAACGCGTCGCCTGCGGCGTCCAAGGCGCGCCGCCCCAGTTCGGGATAAGGCGTCTCGTCCCAACCCTTGTCCCCGCCGTTGGCCAGGTCAAAGAGGATTGCTGCGGGAACAAGTGGCACCTTATGGTCGTGCACCGCATGGCCGCGACCCGCCGCGCGCAGACCCGCCACAACGCCACTTGCCGCATCCAGCCCAAAGGCCGAGCCTCCGGACAGCACCAGCGCATCGACTGCGTCGACCAGCGTCCCGGGTGCCAGCAAATCGGTTTCACGCGTCCCGGGAGCCCCCCCGAGGACCGCCACCGAGGCGACAAAGGGCGCCGACGCCGTCACCACCGACACACCGGACTTCAGCGCCGCATCCTGGGCGTTGCCCACAAGGATACCGGGCACATCGGTGATCAGGTTGCGTGGGCCCGGGCGCATCAGCGAGCGCTGCTCATATGCAGCGCCCCCCGTCCACTTCCATCGCGACCCCAGTGACCATGCTGGCGGCATCCGAGCACAGATAGAGCGCGGCCGCCCCCATATCCTCGGGTGTCGAGAACCGGCCCAGGGGGATCGTGGACAGGAACTTCGCCCGAATCTCCGGCGTGTCCTCCCCCATGAAGCTCTTCAAGAGCGGGGTTTCCCCCGCCACCGGATTGAGCGCGTTGACCCTGATGCCAAAGGGGGCCAGCTCCACCGCCATGGCCTTGGTCGCGGTGATCATCCAGCCCTTGGACGCGTTGTACCAATTGAGCCGAGGGCGCGGAGAGACCCCGGCCGTGGACGCGATGTTGAGGATCACACCCGCGCCCCGCGCCTTCATTCCCGGCACGAGGTGACGCGCGGTCAGATAAACCGATTTGGCGTTCACGGCGAAAACCCGGTCGAACGCGTCCTCGGTGACCTCTTCCATCGGCTGGGGCAAATGCGTGATCCCAGCGTTGTTCACCAGGATGTCGACCTGGCCCCAGGCCTCGAGCGCGGCCCCCGCCATCGCGGCGACGCTGGCGTTGTTCGCGACGTCGGCCTCAAGGGCGCGCGCGCCTGGAAGATCAGCAGCCACCGACACGGCGGCGTCGGCGTTGATATCGGCCACGGCCACCTGGGCGCCCGCAGCGGAGAAGGCCCGTGCGATCCCTGCGCCAAAGCCCGAACCCGCACCCGTCACAATCGCCGTTTTGCCGTCCAGTCGCATGGCACCAAGACTTGCCACGCCGCCATGGCCACGGAAAGTGGGATTTCGCATTGGCCTGGCGCGGGGTTCGCGCCATGTCTGAGCAATGGCCCTTGGTACGGTCCTCACGATCCTCATCCTCGCGGCGCTCGGCTGGGCGGTGCCTTGGGCGTTGATGCGGGTCATGCCCGACAGCTTGCGCGGGCTCTTGGCCGCGATTCTGATCGCCATCCCGGCCCTGACGCTCTTGGGCTCCGGGGTGTTTGTGGTCCTTTACGGCAAACAACTTGGGACCGAAGGCCTTGGCGCGATGGCCGGCGTCGGCGCGGTCTGGCATTTCTGGTCGCTCGGCGTGCGCGCGGCCCTGATCTGGGGCCCGATCCTCGCCATCACGGCCCTGGCACTTGCGACCGGCATCGAGCGCCGGCGGGGAGAAAGAATGGCCCGGCGGGACAGCGACTGATTGCCCCTCGCGCCCATCCTCCCTATCTAGGGCCCATTCCGGGAGGCTGACGCCATGCGCTACATCATCTGGACCATCTTGGCGCTGATCGTGCTCTTCGTGGGTGCCTTTTTGCACTACACGCTGCCGCAGCACGACATTGTGCGGATCGTCAATACCGAGGTGCGCCGGGTGTCGACCGAAGGCAAGACCATGTTCTGGAGCTCCGCTGACGCGGACGACGCCGCGGGGACCCGGGATGTGTTCTTCATCGATACGATTCGGGAAAACGGCAGACCCTTCGTTTTGCGCAATGAGGACTCGGGCTGGATCTGGCCCCCCTATTTCAAATTCGACAGCGCGAATCTTCAGGCGCTCGCCCAGGATCTGGTCTCCGATGAGGCGGAGCCACGCTGGGTCGCCGTGCGCCACTATGGCTGGCGCGTGACCTGGTACTCTATTTTTCCCAACGCTACGTCGATCTGGCCTGTGACCGGGCCGGACGCGCGCATCGTCCCCTGGTTCCGGATCATCTTCTTTGTGGGCTTGGCGGGGGGTGCCTTCTGGGTATGGCGGCTATGGCGGCGGTTTCGCGAAGACCGGGTCGAGCCCTTGATGGACAATATCGACGAGGCCGTCGATGAAACCCGTGCCCGGGGACGGGGCCTCTGGCGCCGCCTGACCGGCCGTTAGGGCCTTGTCCCAAGGCGGTGAGCGCGGTCCTCAGACGCGGCGGCCCCAAAGGTCGTAGGCATCCGCCTCTTCCACTTCGACCTCCACGATGTCGCCTGGCGCGAGCGTCTCAAAGTTCTCGTCGATAAAGAGCGCCCCGTCGATCTCGGGCGCGTCCGCCATCGTCCGGCACGTCGCGGCCTCGGCATCGACCGTGTCGACGATCACCTGCAGACGCCGACCGACTTTTCGGGCAAGCTTGGCCGCAGAGATCGCCTGGGCTGCGGCCATGAAGCGGTGCCAGCGCTCCTCCTTGACCTCCTCGGCAACGTGGTCGGGTTGGCCATTTGACCGCGCGCCGGCCACGTTTTCGTATTTGAAGCAGCCCACGCGATCGAGCTGCGCCTCCTCAAGCCAGTCGAGCAACACCTGAAACTCGGCCTCCGTCTCGCCAGGATATCCCACGATGAAGGTGGACCGCAGCGTGATTTCGGGGCAGATCGCCCGCCACTCCGCGATCCGCTCGAGCGTTTTCTCGGCCGCCGCTGGCCGCGCCATACGCCGCAGCACGCCCGGATCCCCATGCTGAAAGGGGATGTCGAGATAGGGGAGGATGCGCCCCTCCGCCATCAACGGGATCAGGTCGCGGACATGCGGGTAGGGGTAGACGTAGTGGAGCCGCACCCACGCACCCAACGCCCCCAGATCCCGCGCGAGATCGGTGACATGCGCCCGATGCCCGCGCTCCTCGGCATGGCGGAGATCCACGCCATAAGCCGAGGTGTCCTGGCTGATCACCAGGAGTTCCTTCACACCCGCCGCGACAAGACGCTCGGCCTCTCGGACAACGGCATGGGCCGGCCGCGAAACCAGCTTCCCGCGCATGTCCGGGATGATGCAAAACCGGCAGCTGTGGTTGCAGCCCTCGGAAATCTTGAGATAGCTGTAGTGCCGAGGCGTCAGCGTGACCGCCTGTTTTGGCAAGAGATCAACGAACGGATCCGGCGTGGGCGGCACCGCGCCGTGGACCGCGTCCAGGACCGCTTCGTACTGATGTGGTCCCGTGACCGCGAGCACTCTGGGATGGGCGCCCGTGATATAGTCGGGTTCCGCGCCAAGGCATCCGGTGACAATCACCCTGCCGTTTTCGGCCAGCGCCTCGCCAATTGCGTCCAGGCTCTCGGCCTTGGCGGAATCCAGGAACCCGCAGGTATTGACGATCACGGCGTCGGCCCCGGAATACTCGGGGCTGATCGAATAGCCCTCGGCGCGAAGCCGCGTCAGGATCCGCTCGGAATCCACCAACGCCTTGGGGCAACCCAGCGAGACCATCCCAATCGTCGGCTGCCCGACGCGGCTGACCTCGCTCAGGCGGGCGCGGGCGCGGTCGGGCCGGAGATCTGGCGGGTTCACGGACATCCGCGCGCCATAGCCCGGCAAGCGCGTCAAGAAAAGGGTTCGCAGGCTCGCTCTGGCTTGAACGTCTCCGCAACAGCGGTCATCTTGCACCAAAAGGGCAGTTTCAGGGGGCGCGCCATGCGCTGGATCTTTCGCATCGTTGGTGTTCTCGTCGTCGTGATCTTGATCGCCGTCGCGGCATTTTTTCTGGTCCCAGCGGACCGAATCGCCGCCCTGGTCGAGGACCGGTTCGAGGCGGCCACCGGCCGCGCGCTAAGTGTGACGGGCGATGTGCGACCCAGTCTGTGGCCAGGTATTGGCGTCAACACTGGTCCGGTGACGATCGCCAATGCCGATTGGGCGGGCAGCGATCCGATGATCGAGGCCGAGGGCCTTTCGGTTGGGGTCGCCTGGGCCGGGCTCCTTGGCGGTGACGTTCAGGTCACGGGCGTCGAACTGGTCCGCCCGGTGATCCGTCTTAGCCAGGCCGCCGACGGGCGCGTCAACTGGGACATGGGCGCCCCTTCGCAAGCCGAGACAACCGAAGCCGCCGCCGCACCAGCCCTGTCGCTCGACGAGGCCCGGGTGAGCGATGGCACGGTGATCTATGCCGCGGAAGGGTCGCCGCCTCTGACGCTGTCTGGCATCAACGCGACACTGACGCTCCCGGACTTCGCGGGCGAGGCCCGGCTCGATCTCACGGCTCAAGCCAATGGCGAAGCAATCAGCGCCTCGGTGACGATTGCCGCCTTCGAGGCATTTCTGGCAAGCGGCGCGCCGGTGTCGCTCTTGGCCGAGATTGGCGGTGGATCAGTGAGGTACGCGGGCAGTGTCGGGTTGGCTCCCATGGCGGTGCAAGGTCAACTCACCGCGGATCTGGCGGGTCTCGGCCCGCTCACCCGCGCGGCAGGCGCCGAAGCCGCTATGCCCCCGGGGCTTGGACAAGAGCGCATCGCGGTCGAGACGGCCCTGGCCTTCGATGGCGAGACGCTGGGACTGAGCGATCTCGGCGCGCAACTCGACGAGAATGCGCTTTCGGGCGATCTCGCGCTGGCCCTTGGCGGCGCGCGGCCCCGGCTCACGGGCAGCCTCGCGGCGGGCGCGCTCGATCTATCCGGGCTTTCGGGCGATGATCCCGCCGAGGACACGCCCGCGTCCGATGGGGGGTGGTCGACGGAGCCCATCGACGTCTCGGGTTTGGGCGCAATCGACACGGATCTGTCCGTGGCCGCCGAAAGCATCCGGCTCGCGGACTCACAGTTCGGCCGGACAAGCCTGCATATCGGGCTCGACGACCGGCGCCTTGTCACGACGATCAACGAGCTTGTGGCCTATGACGGTGCCGTCGCGGGCCAGATGGTCGTCAACGGACGCGGTGGCCTCTCGGCGAGCGCGGATCTGTCGGGTTCGGCCATCGCAATCTCACGGCTGTTCGCCGAGCTTCTGGACTTCGACCGGCTCGTGGCCTTGGGCGATATGGACATCTCGGTCCTGGCATCGGGTGCGTCCATGAACGCCCTCATGAACGGACTGAATGGCGAGGGCAGTTTCCGCTTTGGCGCAGGCGAGCTGTTGGGGCTCGACCTGGTGGGCATGCTCCGAAACTTCGACACGGCGTTTGTGGGCGAGGGCAAGGCCACGATCTTCGATGAGATCACCGGGACGTTCCGGATCGTCGACGGCGTCGTCGTCAACGAGAACCTTCAATTCCTAGCCCCACTTCTCACCGCCACCGGAGCGGGCCGGGTCAATCTCGGCGGGCAGACGCTCGACTACCGGATTGTGCCAAAACTCCTGCAAGGCGAG